>NZ_JBOKRY010000026.1:0-43898 GCF_051972595.1 Simiaoa sp.
AGAATATTTTGAGAAGAAACAGAATGTGTTTGTATGGGATGCACCATCACATGCATTATCCAGACCATTTACGAATCTTTACAGTCTGTCTGACATGGCAGAATGGCTTGATAAAATCTTGGCAAAAGAGGAAATTTGTAATCCCATCATTATCGGTCAGTCTATGGGTGGATATCTGGCTCAAATGTATATGGAATTATATCCGGATAAGATAAAAGGCTTTATCTCCATTGATTCTGCACCACTTCAAAAGTCTTATATGACAGCAATGGAAATATGGCTTCTTGAAAGAGCAGAGCCATTATATAAGATATATCCATGGAAAACACTTCTTAGGGCTGGTTCAAGAGGATGCGCAGAGACGGATTATGGTCAGAATCTTATGCAAAAGATGATGGTGTCCTATGATCCAGATCCTAAAGAATATGCAAGGCTCGCCGGTTTTGGGTACAGAATGCTTGCTGAGGCAATCAAAGCAGATCTGCCATATCGTATCAGTTGTCCGGCACTTCTTATCTGTGGAGAAAAGGATAGAGCAGGTTCAGCAAAAAGCTATAATAAGAAATGGCATCAGAGAGAAGGATTACCGCTTAAATGGATAAAAAATGCCGGTCATAATTCCAATACTGACCAGCCGGATGAAGTAAACAGACTGATAGAAAAATTTATCAGCGAGGTAGATGGGAAAGGAGTGTCTGGATGAAATTAAATATACAGCGAAAAAAGGATATTATTGTAAATCAAAAACTGTAAATAAGAAATGCAGGAGGAAAAACAGTTGAAACTTTATTTTGGAAACATGGTAATCATGGGAATGAAATATTTTGTGCTGAATGCGAATAGCCTGGAGTTTTAACTATTGAAAATATTTTAAGATGTTTACTATTATATAAGTATATAGAAAATCTTATCAATTTTAGATTATCCATTGATATCTGATGTTGGTAAGGTTTTTTGACGTCAATTTTTTTAAAGAAATAATCAACGATGAAAAATTCGCCTATGAGTTGAATCTGTTCTAATATGTTTACTACGACAAATACGAGAATTCTTAGTATAATATCAGTGTTAGGAGATTACGCAGATGAAAAAGGTAAATTTGAGAATTGCAGAATTAAGGCACAAGAAGAAAATTACACAGCAGGAACTGGCGGATATAGTTGGTGTTTCGTTTCAGACAATAAGTAAATGGGAAAATGGTGGGGCAATGCCGGATATTACATATTTACCGGTTCTTGCAGAGTATTTTGGGGTATCTATAGACCAGCTGATGGGGATTGTGCCATTAACCGAAGAATCATATATTGCAAGCAAGACAGGAACCAGAGAATTTTGGGAAGTAAAATTGGAATATCTTCTTCGAACGAGAAAAAGTATGTGGAATGATGATTATATGGAGTTCCTAATTAAAAAGGTTTGGAAGATAGACAGACCGGTAAAGGTATTGGATTGCGGATGCGGGTTTGGATTTCTTGGATTGTTGATTATGCCATATTTGCCCAAAGAAAGTACCTATACGGGAATTGATATGGCGGAAAATCTGATAGAAATGGGAAAAAAACTATTTGTGGAAAATAGACTGCAAGGAGAATTTATTCATTCTGACGTTTATGTTTATGATGCAGAGGATAGTTATGATGTTGTGATATGCCAGGCGGTCCTTCGACATTTGGATTCTGCGGAACGCTTTGTAAAAAGGATGATGGAATTTGCCAAACCAGGGGCATATATTATTTGCATTGATTCCAACAGAGAGTTTGAGTGTGACGGCCTTTATATAGACGGAATGGATTATTTCAGATTGTGCGAACACGCAGGCATGGAAAAGAATTGGAAAACAGAACTGGAGCAACAGGGAAGAGATTATGCGGCTGCGATTCGTAACGCACATATGATGAGAAGATTAGGACTTAAAGATGTTGATGTAAGAATGAACGATAGGGTGGATTTCATTACGCCTCAAAGAGAAGACTACGAGCAAAGAAAACATGATTTTATTGAATATAATGACTGGAGCAGGGGATTAACGGAGGAACAAAAAGAAAAATCCATTCAATACTTTTTGACGCATGGAATGACTAGAAAGGAAGCGGCAGATTTTTGCGAACGCAATATGGAAATAGCAAGATTTTTTCAGGAAAATCCTAATGCTGGGTACACTTTTGTGAAAGGAACAATGATATCTTATGGGAAAAAGTAAAATTTTACTGATTGATATGTATGGTGTGATAATAAAGGAAAGTAAAGGGTATTTTGTACCATATACTTTACAGAAATTTGAAACTTCGGAGCATGGGAAAATCAAAAGAATTATCAGGGATGAACAGTGTTTCACAAAGGCACAGAAGGGAGAATTAACCAGCAAAGAATTTTTATCGTATCTTGGCTATAATTTTCCGGAAAAAACAATGGAGGACTATTTAAAAAATTATCTCACCCTGGATGAAAATTTCAAAAACTTTGCGGAAAAATATAGTAGGATATACGATTTTTGCCTGTTGTCCAATGATGTTTTAGAGTGGAGTGAATTTCTGACAGATTATTATCAGATAAATCATTATTTTAAAGAAAAGATTGTCAGTGGAGAAGTGCATATGCGCAAGCCGGATAAGGAAATATTTGTATATACTCTTGAAAAGTTAGGGTGCAATGCAGCACAGTGTGTATTTGTAGACAATAGTGTAAATAATTTGCTAGTTGCGGAAAAACTGGGAATGAAAACAATACTCTTCAATCGAGATGGTGTAGAATATGTGGGGAATGTGGTGGATGATTTTGGCACATTAGGTGAGATGCTGGAAGGCATATGAGCGGGCAACTGAGAGTTGCATAAAAGAACCGCAAAGTTGGTGGTAAATATAATGTGGATTTCGTAAAATAAAACCATCAACTAAAGGAGGTATTTTATGGAACTATCTGAAAAAACAACGGAATTACGAAAAGCAAACGGCATAGCACAGGAAGAACTTGCGGAAAAATGCAATGTGAGCAGGCCATATCGAAATGGGAAGCGGATATTGCACTGCCGGAAACGGACAAGCTGCTGCTTTTGGGGGAGATATTCCATGTTTCCATGGAGGTGCTGCTGAAGGATGAACTGACATTGAGTGAAGTTAGGGAGGTGCATAGTTGTGGGGAGAATGTAGTGTGTGAAAAGAAAACGGAAATATACGAATACGTGCTGATTAAGGAGAGTGTGACGGACGATTCGATCATCGACCTGCTGAAAGTTCACAAGATCGAATTGTGGAATATCGCCGGAAACCCTAAGTATTGCACTGTATTATTTTTTACCAGTGACAAAAAAGATTTTCCGAAACAGATATCCAGAGTGATGCTGTTGGATTCGAACAGAGGTGTGAACTGGTTTGTGGATTTTAAAGCCGAGAATGAAAAATACATTGTGTTTAAAGATAAAGTGTTGAAATATCAGATTGGGAACCAGGCAGAAAAAGATAGGGTGAAGGAAGAGTGCCGGAAACTGGGAATCACTGAGAAAGAGATGAAATGGTCGGAATAGAGGAAAAATGAAATCACAAATTAGTGTAAACATTTGCATTATTGGGCTATAAAGTGTAATTTATTGGCGATATGCGAAATAGACGAATAGTACCATGCAAATTTGTATATCTTTTACATGGTACTAGGTGGGAGATTGTGGTATTGTATATCTAGAGGAGGTGCAAATTTTGGCCTATTCGGGATACAATGAAGCAAAAAAGAAATGTAATCAAAGATATATAGATAATAACAATCTGGTACAAATGAAAATAACGTTGAAAGCCGAGAAGAAAGCACAAATAGTAGAAGCAGCGAAAACTGCAGAATTAAGCATTACACAGTATATCATTGACGCAGTGACCGAAAAAATGGATAGAGAAGGAGTGGAGAAGTGATTGATATTCAAAAATTGCGTGAATACTACAAGCAACATAGAGTATTTATGAGTGAACACGCAGCAAATAGATGTATACAGAGAGATATCAAACAAAAAGATATTAAGAACTGTATTTTAACAGGAGAAATTATAGAACAGTATCCAGATGATTTTCCTTGGCCCAGTTGCCTGATTTACGGACATACAACGGACAATAGAGTTATTCATGTGGTTGCAAGTGATAATGGAGAATATACAAAAATTATAACTGCATATTTACCTGATATAAAAACATTTAATAGTGATTTGAAGACAAGGAGGAAAAAGTAGTTATGAAATGTTTATCTTGTAAAAGTGGAAATATGGAAGAATCGACGACAACTTATACGGCAGTCTTGAAAAATTGTATTTTGATAATTAAAAATGTACCATGCATGAAATGTGAGCAGTGTGGAGAGGTGCTATACAATACTGATATTTTGGAAAAAATAGATTATATTATTGCAATGGCTGAGAAGATGGCTAGTGAGGTTTCCATCATCGACTATTCAAAAGTTGCCTAAGACATAAATAACCGCCCAAAGTCTAAGAAGCTGAGAGCGGTTATTCTGTTTTATTAGAATTTAAGTTATATTAAATGTTATATTCTGCATTAAAAGTTACCGATTTTCTTCTAACGGATAATAAAGTAAAAGCGAAAAACGAAATAATAAAAGAATTGCTGAACTGAGAGTAAAGCTGTGATACTAAATGAGATACCTATATTCGTAGCTAAGTTATCTTGATTACTTTTTTGATTACCTTGTGATTATCTTACAAAAAAGAAAGTGCCAAAACCCAGTAAAACTAAGGCTTTGACACTAACCCCTAAATCGGAGTGGCGGGATTCGAACTCGCGACCTCCGCCTCCCTAAGACGGCGCTCTAACCAAGCTGAGCCACACCCCGGAACGAGAATTATCATAGCATAGAATTTTATAAAAAGCAAGCCATTTTTTAAATTTTTCAAATTTTTTCTACAATTTTCCAAAGCAATAAATAAACTACAAAAACAAAAGACGCCAAAACCTCATAAAAAAGATTTTGACGCCTATACATGAATCGGAGTGGCGGGATTCGAACTCGCGACCTCCGCCTCCCTAAGACGGCGCTCTAACCAAGCTGAGCCACACCCCGAAACGCAAGTAAGATAATACCATGGAATTTTACAAAAAGCAAGAGTTTTTTTATAAAAAGTTAATTTGCCCATTTTGAGTCTATTGTCGTACAATAGTGTCACACAAATAATACATAAAACAGTGGAGGATGGGCTATGGCCAATATAACAAAACTGGCACTGGAAGCAGCTTTGAAAAAAGAGCTTCTCACGAAGCCTCTGGATAAGATCACCATTAACGAACTGGCAGAGGACTGTGGAATCAGCCGGATGGCTTTTTATTATCATTTCAAAGATATTTACGATCTGGTAGAGTGGGTATGTGTGGAGGATGGCACGAGGGCACTGCAGGGGAAGAAGACCTATGAGAACTGGCAGGAAGGCTTCTGTCAGATCTTCGAGGCGGTGCAGGAGAACAAACCTTTCATTATGAATGTCTATCGCTGCGTGGATCGCCAGAAGATCGAAAGCTACTTAAACAAGCTGACCTACCAGCTCATTGCGGACGTGGTGGAAGAAAAATGCGCCGGTATGCAGGTGGCGGAGGAACACAAGGAATTCATTGCCGGATTTTACAAATACGGTTTTGTGGGAGTGATGTTAGACTGGATCGACCGGGGAATGAAGGATGATTATCATAAGATCGTTGAAGAACTGGCAATCACTCTTTATGGAAACATCAGCCGCTCCATCGAAAATTTTGAGCAGACGGAAAAGAAAGTCTGAAATAGTATAACTACTTTACAAAAAGGGCAGGATGATAAAAACTTTATCATTTGCCCTCTTTTGTAAATTGGTTTTCTTATAAAAAAGAAGTAGGATACTACTTGTAAACAGGAAAAACATTTGAGAGTCATCAAAGAAAGGTGGTAATCATTATGACAAAGAAGAATAACATCGGACTGGGACTGGCAGCGCTGGCAGTCGGTGCAGGCGCTGTGGCAGCAGTAACCAAAGGACATAAGGCAGAGGTGAAAAAGGAGGAGAGAAAGGCAGCCGTCAAGGCAGCCAAGAAAGATTACCGCAACACCGAGCTTGGAAGATACGACAAGAACAGCAAAGGCATCTATTATTCCAACGGTAACTACGAAGCCTTCGCAAGACCTAAGAAGCCCGCAGGAGTGGACGAGAAGAACGCTTACATCGTAGGCAGCGGTCTGGCATCTTTAGCAGCAGCGTGCTTCCTGGTACGTGACGGACAGATGCCCGGTTCCCATATTCACATCTTAGAGGCAATGGATATCGCAGGCGGTGCTTGTGACGGTATCTTCGATCCCAGCAGAGGCTATGTTATGCGTGGCGGACGTGAGATGGAGAACCATTTCGAATGTCTGTGGGATCTGTTCCGCAGTATTCCCTCTCTGGAAGTACCCGGAGCCAGCGTACTGGACGAGTATTACTGGTTGAACAAGGAAGATCCCAACTACTCTCTGTGCCGTGCGACAAAGGATTGCGGACAGGATGCCCATACCGATGGCAAGTTCAACTTAAGCCAGAAGGGCTGCATGGAGATCATGAAGCTGTTCATGACAAAGGACGAGGATCTGTATGACAAGACCATCGAAGATGTTTTCGATGATGAAGTATTTAATTCCACCTTCTGGTTATACTGGAGAACCATGTTCGCTTTCGAGAACTGGCACAGCGCACTGGAAATGAAGCTTTACTTCCAGAGATTCATCCATCATATTTCCGGACTGCCTGACTTCAGTGCCCTGAAATTCACCAAGTACAACCAGTACGAGTCTCTGATCCTTCCCATGAAGAAGTATCTGGAGGCAGCAGGTGTGGACTTCCAGTTCAACACCGAAGTGACAAATGTTATTTTTGATATCAATGACGGCAAAAAGGTGGCAAAGGCTATCGAGTGCAAGGTAAAAGGTGTAGAGAAGGGCATTGTCCTCACCGAGAACGACCTGGTATTCGTTACCAACGGAAGCTGTACCGAAGGCACCATCTATGGTGACCAGAATCATGCACCTAACGGGGATGCAGAGGTTCGTACCAGCGGCGTATGGAGCCTGTGGAAAAATATCGCAAAACAGGATCCTTCCTTCGGACATCCCGAGAAGTTCTGTTCCGATATCTCTAAGACAAACTGGGAATCCGCTACCGTGACCACACTGGATGACAAGATCATTCCTTATATCACTAATATCTGTAAGCGCGATCCCAGAAGCGGTAAGGTCGTAACCGGCGGTATCGTAAGCTGTCAGGATTCCAAGTGGCTCATGAGCTGGACTATCAACCGTCAGGGACAGTTTAAGGAACAGGACAAGAATCAGGTATGTGTATGGGTATACGGCCTGTTCACCGATGTACCCGGCGATTATATTAAGAAACCCATGAAGGATTGTACCGGTAAGGAGATCACCGAAGAGTGGCTGTATCACTTAGGTGTGCCAGTAGAAGATATTGAGGATCTGGCAGAGCACAGCGCAGTCTGCGTACCTACCATGATGCCTTATATCACTGCATTCTTCATGCCCAGAACCAAGGGTGACCGTCCCGATGTCATCCCCGATGGCTGCGTGAACTTCGCTTTCTTAGGACAGTTCGCAGAGACCCCGAGAGACACTGTATTCACCACAGAGTATTCCGTGAGAACTGCTATGGAGGCTGTCTATGGACTGTTAGGTGTGGATAGAGGTGTGCCTGAGGTATGGGGCAGCGTCTATGATATCAGAGAGCTTCTGGACAGTAGCGTGAAGCTGATGGATGGCATGTCTCCGCTGGAGATCGAACTGCCCGGACCTTTGAATGCCCTGAAGAAGCCGCTGCTTCGCGTAGTGAAGGGTACCGTAGTGGAAAAACTGCTGCGTGACCACAACGTGATCAAGGACGGTATGTTGGAATAAATTCATTTATAAAAATAATGAAATAACGAAAGGAGCAGATTCTATACAAAGGAGTCTGCTCTTTTTGTTTGTGAAAATTATTTTCTTAATAGATCCATATCTGATCCCCGGCAGTGTAAGAGGCGATGATGAAAACAAAATAAAGACTCAAAAATATGTTTTTACCTGCGTAAAAACCATGTAAAGAAAGTTGAACAAATGTAAGCGGTTACATAATACTAAAGTACTAGACAAAACAAACAAAAGTATAATACAAAAATTTAACATTATGCACGAAAATAAGTACTCTGTCAAAAAATTATCAATTTCGTCTTGATATTCCTTTGGCAGATTGTTACAATATCAAAGTACTAAAAACCGAAGCCGAAATGCTCCGGTAGTGGTTTGGGTTACAAAGTTTTGTCAAAAATATTATAAAAAGGGAGACAAAGAAATATGAAGAAATGGGTATATTTGTTTACCGAAGGTAATGCAAACATGCGCGAACTGCTTGGTGGTAAAGGTGCGAACCTGGCTGAGATGACCAACATTGGTCTGCCGGTTCCTCAGGGCTTCACCATTACAACAGAGGCATGTACACAGTATTATGAAGATGGACGCGAGATCAATGAAGAGATCCAGGGTCAGATCAACGAGTACATTACTAAGATGGAAGAGATCACCGGCAAAAAGTTCGGTGACCACGAGAATCCTCTGTTAGTATCCGTTCGTTCCGGCGCAAGAGCATCCATGCCCGGTATGATGGATACCATCCTGAACCTTGGTCTGAATGAGACCGTTGTTAACGTAATCGCTGAGAAGTCCGGCAACCCCCGTTGGGCTTGGGACTGCTATAGAAGATTTATCCAGATGTATTCCGACGTTGTTATGGAAGTAGGTAAGAAGTACTTCGAGCAGCTGATCGATGCAATGAAAGAGAAGAAGGGTGTTAAGCAGGACGTTGAGCTTACCGCTGACGATCTGAAGGAACTGGCTGGTCAGTTCAAGGCTGAGTACAAGGCTAAGATCGGTGTAGACTTCCCTGATGATCCTAAGGAACAGCTGATGGGCGCTATCAAGGCTGTATTCCGTTCCTGGGACAACCCTCGTGCAAACGTTTATCGTCGTGACAACGATATCCCTTATTCCTGGGGTACTGCTGTTAACGTTCAGTCTATGGCATTCGGTAACATGGGTGATGACTGTGGTACCGGTGTTGCATTTACCAGAGATCCGGCTACCGGCGCTAAGGGACTGTTCGGTGAGTTTCTGACCAATGCACAGGGCGAGGACGTAGTAGCAGGTGTTCGTACACCTATGAAGATCGCTGAGATGGCTGACAAATTCCCTGAGGCATTTGCTCAGTTCCAGGAAGTATGTAAGACTCTGGAAGATCACTACAGAGATATGCAGGATATGGAGTTCACCGTTGAGCATGGTAAGCTGTACATGTTACAGACCAGAAACGGTAAGAGAACCGCTCAGGCAGCTCTGAAGATCGCTTGTGATCTGGTAGATGAGGGCATGAGAACCGAGGAAGAGGCAGTTGCAATGATCGATCCTCGTAACCTGGATACTCTGTTACATCCTCAGTTCGATACCGCTGCTCTGAAAGCTGCAACTCCTATCGGCAAGGGTCTTGGTGCTTCTCCCGGAGCTGCATGTGGTAAGATCGTATTCACCGCAGAAGATGCAGAAGAATGGCATGCAAGAGGAGAGAGAGTTGTTCTGGTTCGTCTGGAGACCTCTCCCGAAGATATCACCGGTATGAAGGCTTCCCAGGGTATCCTGACCGTTCGTGGTGGTATGACCTCTCACGCAGCAGTAGTTGCTCGTGGTATGGGTACCTGCTGTGTATCCGGTTGTGGCGACATCGCTATGGATGAGGAGAACAAGCAGTTCACTCTGGCTGGCAAGACCTTCCATGAAGGTGACTGGCTGTCCATCGATGGTACTACCGGTAACATCTATGATGGCGAGATCAAGACTGTTGACGCTACCATCGCAGGTGAGTTCGGCCGTGTTATGGCTTGGGCTGACAAATATCGTAAGTTAAAAGTTCGTACCAATGCAGATACTCCCGCAGATGCTAAGAAGGCTCGCGAGCTGGGCGCTGAAGGAATCGGTCTGTGCCGTACTGAGCATATGTTCTTCGAAGAGGACAGAATCGCAGCATTCCGTGAAATGATCTGTTCCGATACAGTAGAGGAGAGAGAAGCAGCACTGGAGAAGATCCTGCCTTATCAGCAGAACGATTTCAAGCAGCTGTACGAGGCTCTGGAGGGCAACCCTGTTACCATCCGTTTCCTGGATCCGCCTCTGCATGAGTTCGTTCCTACCGAGGAAGCTGACATTGAGAAGCTGGCTAAGGCACAGGGCAAGAGCGTAGAGACCATCAAGACCATCATCGCTTCCCTGCATGAGTTCAACCCTATGATGGGTCACAGAGGATGCCGTCTGGCTGTTACTTATCCTGAAATTGCCAAGATGCAGACCAAGGCTGTTATCCGTGCGGCAATCGAGGCTAAGAAGGCACATCCCGACTGGAATGTAGAGCCCGAGATCATGATTCCTCTGGTATGTGAAGTGAAAGAGCTTAAGTTCGTTAAGAAGGTAGTTGTAGAGACTGCTGATGCTGAGATCGCAGCTGCCGGTGTAGATATGAAGTACGAAGTAGGTACCATGATCGAGATCCCCAGAGCAGCTCTGACTGCTGATGAGATCGCTAAGGAAGCTGATTTCTTCTGCTTCGGTACCAACGATCTGACCCAGATGACCTTCGGCTTCTCCCGTGATGATGCAGGTAAGTTCCTGAACGCTTACTATGACACCAAGATCTTCGAGAATGATCCGTTCGCTAAGCTGGATCAGACCGGTGTCGGCAAGCTGATGGAGATGGCTATCAAGCTTGGTAAGCCTGTAAATCCTAAGCTGCACGTTGGTATCTGTGGTGAGCACGGCGGAGATCCTTCTTCCGTAGAGTTCTGCCACAAGATCGGTCTGGATTATGTATCCTGCTCACCTTTCCGTGTACCTATCGCAAGACTGGCTGCTGCACAGGCTGCTATCGCTGATAAGTAAGGAAAGTCGGCAAGACGATCTGAGAGGGTATTGCGCAAGCAAAAAAATGGGGTATATGAGAATATGATGAGAACCTCGTTGCTGATAGAAATATCAGTAATGGGGTTCTTTTTTGGAAAAAAATTGTGTGGGTGTCATTCCGTAGTATTTTTTGAAAACCCGGTAAAAATAGGACACGCTCTGGAAACCGCAGGCCTTGCTGATGACAGAGAGGGAATTGCCGCCCTGTTCCATCTGGTGTATGGCATGACGGAGGCGAAGCTTATTAATATATTCTTTTACAGTGAGAGATTCCGTCTGCCGGACAGCCCGGTGGACATAGCTTTCAGAGACTCCACAGGATTCAGCGATATCTTGGACGGTCTGAATCGTCGTGTAGTTGGTGGTGATATAATTAGTGATCCGCTGAAAACCGGAGGCTTTATTCTCACTGACGGGAATCTCATTATCTAACGGATACTGATGACGAAAATCGTTGAGATCTGTAAGAATCTGTGCCAATAACAGGTAGGCAGTGGGAGATTTGCAGCAGGAAGCTGCGTTCCAGTCGAGGAGCTGTTGTCTGTAATCCTTGGGAATGAAAATGATCGGTGCCTTAAAACAGGTCAGATAGGAAGAAACTACGGCAGGCAAAAAATATTTTTCAAGATAGGCTTTTGAAAAATGGATGCATATCCCGGTATAATCCGTGTCACCGACACTTCGGTGAGAGATATTGCTCTCAAACAGGCTTGCCATGCCGGCTTCTACACGGTAGGTGATATCGCCGATGGTAACCAGACGCTCTCCGGAGAGTAGAATATAGATTTCATAGTTGGTGTGGTGATGCGAATAGGGCATGGACCACCCTTTTTTTGTATCTTCATAGGATATTTCAAAATCTTCATATAAAAAAGTTCTTCTATCTGTCATTTCTGATCCACTCCTTCACACATATTATATCAAAAAAGTTCAGGATAATGCAATGGATATAAAAAATAGTTCACGATAGTGAATTTAAAACACTAAAAGTAAGCTATATAATGATTCCGTAATGAAGAAGAAAAATATCAGAAAAATTACTGTGGATTTGCTATGGAATTTTTTCTGTACCGAAAAGTGCTTGTGGGATGGAGTCATATATGAAAATATTGTTGGATGGAAGCTGGCACGTGGAACTGGAGGACGGAACCACGGGACAGATGGATCTGCCGGGGACATTGGATGAGAATGGAATCGGATATAGAGATGTGGGAGCGAATCAGTGGCATCCGGATGCGGCGCTGGGGAATGCAGAGGAAGAGATAGATAAAGATGCACCGATCGCTACGCGATTTACCAGGCGGCATACCTATGAGGGCGAGGCCAGGATAAGTCGTAAGATAACTGTGCCGGATTACAGATCCGACAGGCTGTTCGTCCTGGCAGAGCGGGCGAGGGCACTCCGGCTGCTAGTGGATGGAGAAATGTGTAAGGTGTTCCGGCATGGAACATTAAGTACGCCCTATATCTTTGAACTGACCGGAGTGACACCGGGAGAACATGAATTTACGTTTCTTTCGGATAACAGTTATCGGGGAATGCCTAAGGCTGCCATCTGTTATTCTTCCGCGGCGACGGATGAGACACAGACGAACTGGAACGGGATACTTGGCGAATGCAGCATGTATACCAGACCGCAGAATTTTATAGACAGTCTCCGGGTATATCCGAGAGCGGTGAAAAAGGAGGAGAAAAATAAAGCAGGCGGATATGTGCTGGATGTATGTGTGGAACTGGCACCGGGTGCGAAGAAAATATATAAAGATGCGAAAATCGTATTGCAGTCAGAGGCTCTGGCGGCAGGAGAGTTAGAACACACACAGACATTGACGGAAATTATCAGTTGTTCCGGGGAGAGATTAGCGGAAGCCGGAACAGATAAACAGGAGACTCCGAAAACAGTGGAAATCTGGTTCCGCGATCTGCCATTGCGGAAGAACGTGAAACTTTGGGACGAAGATGAGGGCAATCTCTATGGGATGGTTGCAACCCTGGATTGCGGTATGCCGGCAGAGGACGGAGGGGACGGCACCGATGAATACCGGACCTGTTTCGGTATCCGCTCATTAAGTGATAACGGCAGCGGAAGACTGGCGCTGAACGGCCGGACAATTTTCCTGAGGGGTGAGGCAAACTGCGCGGAATACCCGGAGACCGGGCATCCGCCCATGATGATTTCAGAATGGAAAGAGATTCTGTTGAAATATCGCAGTTACGGCATTAACTGCGTCCGCTTCCATTCTCACTGTGAGCCGGAGGCGGCATTTGCGGCAGCGGATGAACTGGGAATGTTGTTGCAGCCGGAGCTGTCTCACTGGGATCCGAAGGATGCCTTTGGAACGGAGGAAAGTTACCGGTATTACCGGGCAGAACTTGCGGGCATATTGAAAACTTATGCCAATCATCCTTCTTTTGTAATGCTTACTCTGGGGAACGAATTGCAGGCACAGGGGAAAGGCAGAGAGCGGATGCGGGAACTGGTCAGAATGGCGAAAAATCTGGATCCTACCAGGCTGTATGCGAACGGATCCAATGCCTTTTATGGGGAAGAAGGATGTGACTCAGAGAGCGATTTCTATACATCGCAGAGTTGCAGGAATGTGGTCATCCGGGGAACTTTCTCCGGTATGCGGGGATACATTAACGAAAATTATCCATCGGCAGATCACGCTTATGATGCAGCGATGGTAGAGATCCGAAAGGAATATCCTAAGCCGGTATTCAGTTTTGAAGTGGGGCAGTTCGAAGTGCTGCCGGATTTTGAGGAGCTGAAAAGCTTTTATGGAATATCGGATCCGGTGAATCTGAAACTGATCAAAAAACGTGTAGAGGAACGGGGACTTTTGCCCTCATGGAAAAAATATGTGGAAGCCACCGGAGAACTGTCGAGGCTGGCATACCGGGAAGAGATTGAAGCAGCCATGCGGACGAGAGAGCTTTCCGGAATTTCACTCCTCGGACTGCAGGATTTTCCGGGGCAGGGGACGGCACTGGTAGGTATGATGAATTCCCATTTAGAACCGAAGCCCTATGATTTTGCCAGACCGGAACGATTTCAGGAATTTTTCCGAGAGTGCAGGATTCTGGTGAAACTCCCCCGTTATACCTATGAGGCAGGAGAACGGCTGATTACGGAAGTGGAAGTAGCAAACTTCGGGAAAAAGAGTATTGAAGGAGTATTGCACTGGACACTTACAGAAAGAAAATGTGCATCTGAGGGCGGAAACAGTAAACAGGAAGCAGCGGCAAAAAGCGAAAAGACGGTGGTGTCAGCCGGAACAGATACAGAGACAAAAAGCTGTCCGCCGGGAAACTATACTACGATAGGGATTCTGAATATTCCACTGGATGTGACGTCAGAGAATGTAGCACTCACTCTTACCGTGAGTATCGGTAACTGCACCAGTGCCTATCCGGTGTGGGTATATCAGAAGACAAATCCGATATGCCCGGAAAATATATATGAATCCAGAGTTTTTGACGAGCGGACAAAAGAGGTACTTCGAGACGGAGGAAGAGTCTATCTGTCTCCGGACGCGGACGAAGAGAGTTTGCCGCATTCTATTAAAACGCAGTTTACGACGGATTTCTGGTCGGTGGGAACTTTTGCGGATCAGGAAGGCAGTATGGGGCAGCTGATCGATACGGAGCATCCAATTTTTAAAGAATTTCCGACTGATTTTCACACGGACTGGCAATGGTGGATTATGGCAACGAAGCGGGCGGTGATTCTGCCGCATCCCATGAAGACGATCATTACGGAGATGGACAGCTATGCATTCTTACGCCCCATGGCACAGATGATAGAGTTTCGATGCCTGAAGGGAAAAGTATTGCTATCCACCATGGAATTGCATAAGAGTCAGCAGTATCCGGAGGCGAGGGCACTGCAGGCGTCAATTTATACGTATCTGTCGGGAGAGAGTTTTGAACCCGCGGAGGAAATAACGGAAGAAGAGTTAAGCACACTGGTGCGAGGTTAAAATTATATCGGGCGGCGCAGTGAAAGCTGTCCGGAGATAAAAGGAGGAAACCATGAATAAGGTTCAGGTCTGGGAAGAAAAAGTGATCATTCCCACATACGAAGCAGGAAAGCCGGATAAGAATCCGATGTTTTTGGAGAAACGTGTCTATCAGGGAAGCTCGGGAAGAATCTATCCCCACACGGTGATCGAGAAGATCAGCGATGAGAAAGTGGATAAGGAGTATACAGCGCTTTTTTTGGAGAACGATTATCTGAAAGTAATGATGCTGCCGGAGCTGGGAGGCAGGATCCAGAGAGCTTATGACAAGACAAACGGCTACGATTTTATCTATTACAATCATGTCATCAAACCGGCGTTAGTGGGGCTGGCGGGCCCTTGGATCTCTGGAGGTGTTGAATTCAACTGGCCGCAGCATCACAGACCCAGTACCTTTGATCCGGTGGAATATACCTATGCGGAAAACGAGGATGGAAGTGCCACGGTCTGGATGGGAGAGATCGAGAATATGTTCCGGACGGAAGGGGTGTTAGGCGTGACCCTTTATCCCGGCAAGGCATATATCGAGTTGTCGGCAAAGCTGTATAATCGCACGAAAATGCCGCAGACCTTCCTGTGGTGGGCGAATCCGGCGGTGGCGGTAAATGATGACACCATCTCCGTATTTCCGGAGGATGTGACGGCGGTATATGACCACGGCAAGCGGGATGTTATCAGCTTCCCCTATGCGGAGGGAACCTACTATAAGCACAAATACGATCATGTGAATATCGCACAGTATAAAAATATTCCGGTGCCCACCTCCTATATGGCATACCGTTCGGATTATAATTTTATCGGGGAATACGATTACGGAAAACAGGCAGGACTTCTACACGTGGCAGATCATCATATTGCTCCCGGGAAAAAGCAGTGGACCTGGGGATGCGGAGAATTCGGCAAAGCATGGGACCTTGCACTGACCGATGAGGACGGTCCGTATATCGAACTGATGACAGGCTGTTTTACGGATAATCAGCCGGATTTCACATGGATCCAGCCCCAGGAGACCAAGAATTTTAAACAGTATTTTATGCCCTATAAAAATATCGGCTATGTGAAAAATGCTACGATCGATGCGGCGGTGAATGCGGAATATGATGAGACTAAGGGGCAGCTTACGGTATCGGCCTATACCACGTCTGTGCAAAAAGGAGCACGGATACTGATTACATTGCCGGGAGAAAACGGCAGACAGGAAAAGGTACTGTATGAGGAAACCTCAGATCTGTCGCCGGAGAAAACTTATGAAGTGAAGATCGACCGTGAAAAATTGCAACAGATACCGGCATTTGCAGAGGGAGAGCAGAATGGCACAGAGGTACTCTGCGGTATGCAGGTGATTGTCCGTGCCGCAGACGGAAGAGAGCTGGTGTCCTACCGTTTTCCGGAAAAGATCGAAACGGAAGTGCCGGAACCGGCGAAGGCAGCACCGCTTCCCAAAGAGTGTGAAACCACGGAGGATCTGTTCCTCTACGGTCTGCATGTGGAACAATACCGGCATGCCACTTATCATCCCGAGGATTATTATCTGGAGGGGCTGCGCAGGGATCCTACCGATATCCGCCTGAACAATGCCTATGGAAGATGTCTGCTTAAAAAGTGTGATTTTGCCGGGGCGGAAAAGTATTTCCGGAAGGCAGTGGAGAAATCCATTCGTTCCAATCCGAACCCTTACGATTATGAACCGTATTATAATCTGGGACTTTCTCTGAAATATCAGGGGAAAGAAAAAGAGGCTTACGATGCTTTTTACAAAGCCATCTGGGGCGGCAGCTTCCAGGCCCCCGGATTCTATGAACTTGCCTGCCTGGATGCGAAAGCGGGGAGGTTTACAGAGGCTCTGGAGCATGTAAACGAATCTATTTTCAGACAGTACCAGTGCATGAAAGCCCGGGCATTGAAGGAAAATATTTTAAGAAAACTGGGAAGGGTGCAGGAAGCGGAAGAATTACATAAGGAGAGCCTTAAGATCGATCCGCTCTATGACAGACAGCCGGAGAAGATTAACCATAACACTCTGTTGGAGCTGATGATCGATCTCTATGAGGCAGGAGATTACGCACAGGGAATCACCCTTGCCGAAAAATGGGTGGAACAACAGAACGTATCACGGCAAGAGGATATTTATCCGCTGGTATATTATTATATTGCTTACGGATACCAGAACCTGCATAGGAAAGAAAATACAGAACAGACAAATCATTGCATGACAGTGTATGTGACACTGGGAGAAAATGCGGTAGCGGACGGCTGCTTTCCCCACAGAACGGAAGATTATATCGTATTAAAGAGTCTGGCAGAAGATTATTATCTGGACATGGTTTACTATTATCTGGGCTGCCTGCTCTATGACAGGAGAGCGTACGGCGAAGCCATAGCGGATTATGAAGAAGCTGCTCGCAGGTACCCGGATTTCCCGACGGTACACAGGAATCTGGCACTGGCATATTACAATGTGAAAAAACAACCACAGAGAGCGTATGAGGAAATGGAGAAAGCTTTTGCACTGGATGAGACGGATGCCAGAGTGTATCTGGAACTGGATCAGCTGAAAAAGCGCATGAATGTTCCCGTGAGCGAGAGACTTGCGGATATGGAGAAACATTTTACTCTGGTGGAAAGCAGGGATGATCTGTATCTGGAGTATGTGACACTTTTAAACACTCTGGGAGAACCTGCGAAGGCTCTCGGTCTGATCAAAGCAAGGAAGTTCCATCAGTGGGAAGGCGGCGAAGGCAAAGTGGCAGCCCAGTACCTGACTGCCCTATATCAACTGGCAAAAGCGGCTGTGGAAGAAGAAAAATATACAGAAGCCAAAACAATTCTCCTGCAGGCAGTGGATGAATATCCTCATAATCTGGGAGAAGGGAAATTGGAGTCTGCACAGGAGAATAATCTGTATTATCTGCTGGGACAGGTACAGGAAAAGCTGGGTGAGACAGAGGAAGCTTCAGCGAGTCTGACAAGAGCTTGTCACGGAGAGTCGGAACCGGTGGGAATGATGTATTACAATGACCAGCCGCCCGAGATGATCTATTATCAGGGACTGGCGTACAGAAAGCTTGGAAACGAAGAACAGGCGGTTCACAGATTTAGAAAGCTGGTGGAGTATGGCAGAGAGCATATAGAGGAGAATGTAAAAATAGATTATTTTGCGGTATCCCTGCCGGATCTGCTGATCTTTGAAGAAAATCTGAACGAGCGGAACCGAAAGCATTGTCTGTTCATGATGAGCCTGGGACTTAAAGGACTGGGACAGATAGACGAAGCGGAAAAGTGTGCGGAAGAACTACTTGCCAGGGACAATGCTCATCAGGGAATCCGGGTACATGATCTGTAAAAGAAAAGCTTGAAAAGAAAGACTTGAATAGGAAGGCTTTTGAGGAAAGGATTACAAAATGAAAAACATGGAAAAGGAAGTATATAGCTATAATAGCGAATACTTAACCTGCAACAACAGACCGATCCTGCCCATCATGGGAGAATTCCATTTCTCCCGCTATCCGGAAGGGGAATGGAAAACAGCACTTAAGAATATGCAACAGGGCGGTGTAGACATCGTTGCTACGTACGTGTTTTGGATTCACCATGAGGAAGTGGAAGGTGAGTGGGATTTCTCCGGCAGAAGAAATCTGAAGGCGTTTTTGAAGTGCTGTCAGGAAGCCGGAATGAAAGTATGGCTGCGTATCGGTCCGTGGGCACATGGAGAGTGCAGGAACGGCGGTTTCCCGGACTGGCTGGTGGAGAAAGAAAAGCGGGGCAAACTGTCTCTTAGAACGGATGATCCGCAGTATCTGAAGTATGTGGACATCTTTTTTACCAAGATTGCCGAGCAGGCGGATGGCTATATGCATAAGGAGGGCGGCCCCGTCATCGGCATTCAGATTGAGAATGAGTACGGGCATGCCGGTGGCCCTCCCGACAGGGAAGAGGGCATGGCGCATATGCGCACACTCAGAGCTATGGCGGAGAAAAAAGGATTGACTGCTCCCTATTTTTCAGCGACCGGCTGGGGAGGTGCCTATGTACCGGAAAGATTCCTGCCGGTGCTTGGCGGGTATGTGGATGCTCCGTGGGCGAATCATACCCACGAACTTGCGGCAAGTGAGAATTTTTTGTTTCAGCCTTTTCACGACGATGCCAATATCGCATCGGATTTCGCCGAAGGACAGAGCGGTTTTACCTTTGATACAGAGGAATTCCCTTACCTGACGGCGGAACTGGGTGGGGGACTGCAGGTGACGGCGCACAGACGCACCTACCCTTACCCGGACGATATCGAGGCACAGACGATCTGCATGTTGGGAGCAGGGGCAAATCTGATCGGGTATTATATGTACCACGGCGGCGTGAATCCTGACGGAAAATATACCACCCTGCAGGAGTCGAAGGCAACCGGCTATGCCAATGATCTTCCTGTGAAAAGCTATGATTTTCAGACGTGCCTGCGGGAAAACGGTCTGCCGTCAGAAAGTTATTATCGACTGCGCAAACACCATATTTTTATCAAAAATACAGAAGAACTGCTGGCACCGGCGAAAGTGTATCTGCCGGATAATATCCCCGAGCCCGTGGGTGCAGAAGATATGAAGACTCTGCGGGCAACCTTCCGTTATAATAAAACGGCGGATTGTGGGTTCTTATTTATCAATAATCACCAGAGAAAACGGAAAATGACGGAGAAACAGATCACACCGGAAAAGCCATTACAGTTTACGGTGACAGATGTTGAAGGAACACAGAGGCAGATTATTTTCGACCGGATCCATGTGCGGACGGATGCGATTCTGGTGCTGCCTTACAATCTGTCGGTGGTGATACGGGGAGAGCAGTTCAGGCTTCGGAAAACCAATGCCTCTTATCTGGGATGCTTTGGCGGAACTTATTATTTCTATACGGATGAGGAGCCGGAGGATATTTATTTCGAGTGGAGTGATGGCAAAGATCATGCGGAAGCGGTAAGGATCCTTACCATACACGATGCGGAGCATTTTTGTTATATGCAGGAAGGGGCAGATGAAAAGGGCAAGGTGAGTCTGCTGCCGGATCTGCACTTTGCGGAAGCCGGTAAGGTGCGGATCACGGATGCCGGACAGGCAGTGGAAAGCATCTGGAACGTATATGGTCAAACAGAACCAACCGTCTATGACTTAACCTTGGAATATGAGTATCATCCGGCGGATGCACTGTCAGGTGATGTCTGGCTGGAACTGGATTTTGGCGGGGACTGCGCACGCTTGTATCAGGACGGAAAACTGATTGACGACTGGTTCTCTAATGGTGAACTATGGCGTGTGGCTCTGAAACGCTACGGTTGCCCGACACAACTGACCCTGGAACTGGATCCGTTCAAAATGGATGTCTATTACGATCTACCGCCGAAGCGGGAGATGCGTCTGGCAGGGGCGAGACTGCTGCGGCTGAGTTGACCGGCCCCCGGTCTGGCGGAACTCATTTTGGAAACAGAAGGATAAAAAAGAGGATACGTAAATGAAAGATATGACACAGGGCAAACCATTAAAACTGATCATTGGTTTTGCCATACCGATGTTGATCGGCAACATATTCCAACAGGTATATAATGTGGCAGACACAGTGATCGTGGGAAGATTTTTGGGCGAGAGTGCTCTGGCGGGCGTGGGAAGCACAGGAACGCTGACCTATTTCCTGTTGGCGCTGGTCAGTGGCATGTGTAACGGTGCCGGACTGGTGGTGGCACAGTGTTTTGGCTGTGGTAATAAGGAACGGCTGGCGAAGACCGTGACGGCACTTGTCTGGGTGGCAGGGGTGTTGACCTGCATCATGTCACTTGTCGGAATCTTCGGCGCAGAATTTTTCCTGCGGCTCTTAAGCGTGCCGGAGAATGTCATTGGTTATTCTGCCGAGTATCTGCATATCATCTATACGTTTGTGTTCGGCAGCGTGATCTACAATGGCTGTGCGGCGATCTTAAACAGTGTGGGAGATTCCAAGACTCCGCTGCGGGCAGTGATCGCTTCCTCTGTGGTGAATATTGTCTTTGACTTATTTTTCATTATTGTGTGCAAGATGGGAGTGGCGGGAGCAGCTTATGCGACGATTCTGGCGCAGTGCACTTCAGCGGTGATCTGTTTTGTGAAAGTGTGGAAAGTGAGAGAAGAGATCGGATTATCTCTGATGAAGTGTAAGCCGGAAGCAGGTTATATCCATCTGGTGGTAAAGACCGGATTCCCGGCGGCGTTTCAGTCCTGCATGATCGCTTTAGGCGGCATGAGTGTACAGAGACTGGTGAATTCCTTCGGCTCGTCCACCATGGCGGCTTACGTGGCGGCAAATCGTGTGGACAGCGTGGCAATTCAGGTCATCGTCTCTATCGGAACGGCACTTTCGGTATTTACCGGGCAGAATATTGCGAAAAATCAATATGACAGGATCCGGGAAGCTCTCTATAAGACACTAACGGTCATGGTGGGAGCAAGTATTTTTATTGCTGCCGTGGTACTTATTTTCCGGGTGCAGTTAATGATGCTGTTTTTGGATGCAAACGAATCGGGAGAAGCCATCGGCATCGGCTGCACGTATCTGACGATCATCGGCGTAGCCTATGTGATCGCCGACGTAATGCAGAGCTATCAGAATGTGATCCGTGGCGCCGGAGATGTGAATACCTGCATGGTGGCAGGACTGACGGAGCTGTCCGGCAGAATCGTGTTCGCGTATCTGCTGTCCAAAATCTTAGGTGTGACGGGAATCTGGATCGCCACACCCCTGTCCTGGAGCTGCGGATGCATCATTCCCGTGATCCGGTATTACTCCGGCAAATGGAAACACAAACGGCTGGCTTGATGCCCGGAACTACCGGAATGCAGAGTGCGGTTATTCCGGTCGCATCCATCCGGCGAATTCCAGAATGGACTGATTTTCCGCTTTTTTCTCGCTCTGCTGCATCTGCTTGCGGTATTCTCTGGGAGACATCTGCATCAGCTTGATGAAGTAGCGGTTGAAGCTGGAAACGGAATGGAAGCCCACCATTTCGGAAATATCCAAAATGGAATGTTCTGTACTGCGCAGCAGGATACAGGATTTCAGGATCCGGGTATTGTTCACATAGTCCAACGGGGAGGTGCCCATGATATCGTGGAAGACCCGGCGGAAATGGGTAGGACTCCAATGACACAGCTCTGCCAGGTATTCGATGGTAAACTGCTGCATATAATTTTTTTCAATGTATTCCAGAGCGGGTGAGATCACCAGAGAGTTTTCGGCGATCTCGCCCTCTTTTTTGCGGTCCTTAAGGGCTAGGATATCGGGAGAGCCCGGTTTCGCAGTGTCTGGGTTGACACCGCCAAGGCTTTCAATCCGGTACAGCTCGATATAGAGGGAACACAACAGACTTCTGGAACTGATCTGGTAGCAGGGATTCTGCTCCTCCAGCTCATGAATGATATAGGACACCAGATAGTTGATGTGAGGGAAATCCTCTTTGCTGAAAATATAGCGAAATCCCGGGAAGCCGTCTGTGGACAGATCATAATTTTTCCAGGAAGCGGGGAGAAGATTGCGGAACAGCTCCCTCGGATCCAGAAACAGATAAGACCAGTGGCTCCTGGTACCGGGAGTGCTGTAAGTGGTGTGGGGAACGTTACGGGGCAGGACAGTGACATCACCGGCATGGAAGGACTGCTTCTCGCCATTGATCTCTAACGTGCCGCTGTCGGAATGACAGAGCCCGATCTCCAGACAATTATGGAAGTGAAGACTTCCGCTGGGGATATCCGAGATCTTCCAATAATCACCGGACAGAAGCAGTACGGGGAACTGCATGGGCAGATAGTAGCTTCTGTATTCTGTAACCACTCGCTTGGATTTCGCCATTTTCAACCTCCTGTGAATCTTGTATAAATCCATTGTGCATCCTGTATGACACTGTGAAAAAACGACTTACTGCCATGTAAATAATGTCTATACATTATATATAACAATTAAACTGGACAAAATCAACCATTATATTGTATAAATAATAAGTGCACTTTTGGAACCGTTCCCGAAAAGATGGCTAAAAATGGTTAAAAACATTGAAAAATATGGCTCTTTTTCAAAGAATATACGTCATAAAATGCAAAAATGAACGAAACAATAAAACTAACGAAAAACGAACATAATTTATAATGGTTGTTTTTGCACAGTTTTTTATAACGTTTGATTAGAAAAATGCGACAACGTGTATGATAATATGCTTACAAGGTTACAAAAAGTGTACAAAATGACGAGGAAATATAACTGACACTTGAGGAGGTTCGATATGGCAAAGAAGAATGCAGCCAACGTGGCGGGCGTAAAAACGAAAACCACTTGGAAACAAGCTTTTAAAAGAGACTGGCAGTTGTATCTGCTTCTATTGTTTCCACTGATCATGGTAATTGTATTCAGCTACGGTGCTTACCCGGGACTGCGGATGGCCTTCATGGATTACAAACCGGCGAAGGGATATGCAGGCAGTGAATGGGTGGGAATGAAGACATTCATTAAAATATTCAAGGATGCCGACTTCATGAGAGCGCTCCGCAATTCCGTAGTGTTCAATCTGGCAGACCTGTTAGTTGGCTTCCCGATGCCGATCATTCTGGCACTGATCCTGAATGAATTAAGATATCCCAGATTCAAAAAGGTATCCCAGACGATCCTGTATCTGCCGCACTTCCTCTCCTGGGCCATCATCGGAAGTGTAGCGATGACAATGTTCCGCCCCAACTCCGGTCTGGTGAATATCCTGTTAACCAATATGGGAATGATCTCTGAAGGAATCCCGTTCCTGAATGAGAAATGGCACTGGGCAGTGACTTATCTTCTGATCGGTGTATGGCAGACAATGGGATGGGGCACCATCCTCTACCTGGCAGCGATCACCGGTATCAACGGAGAACTGTACGAAGCAGCCATGATCGACGGTGCAAACCGTTGGAAGAGAATGTGGCATATCACACTTCCCGGTATCAAGAGCACAGTAGTAACACTGCTGATCCTAAACCTCGGACGTGTCATGGGAAGTAATTTAGAGCGACTGACGGCGTTAGAAAATTCGCAGGTCAAGGACTTCCAGTATCAGCTGGCTGTCTACATATATAATAAAGGTATCGGAGCCGGAAAGTTCAGTGCGGCGACTGCGGTTGGTCTGTTCCAGTCACTGATCGGACTGATCCTGGTTCTGCTATCTGATAAATTTGCCAAGAAGCTCGGCGAAGATGGATTATTGTAGGAGGTGAGAGTGATGAAGAAAAAAGAAGTGAATATCAACGAAGAATCTACCTCCGCAGGCGGAGCTCATGCGGTTAACAAATTCCGCATCAGCGATTTTGTCATGATGGCAGTGATCGTTATCCTCTGTGCCAGCTGCGTATTACCTTTCCTGCATGTGGCAGTGAAATCCATTTCCGGTAATACCGCAGTAATGTCCAAGAGCGTTTACTTTTGGCCCAAGGATATCACCTTCGATGCTTATAAGAAGGTGTTTGCAGACAACTCCATGACATACTCAATGATCTTCTCGGTGATCGTTACCGTGATCTTCACGGCTCTGGGAATGCTGGTATGTACCTGTGCCGCTTACCCTCTCTCCAAAAAGAGGCTGAAAGGTAAAAAGTTACTGACCTTCCTGCTGATGGTACCGATGTACTTCAGCGCCGGCATCATCCCAAGCTACCTGTTATATCAGAAGCTGCATGTGCTGGACACTATGTGGGTATTGATCTTACCTCTGATCTATTCCCCGTATAACATGCTGATCATGAAGAACTACTTCCAGAGTACGATTCCAGACAGCTTAGAGGAATCCGCTTTCCTGGATGGTGCAAGTAACTTCCAGATCTTGAGCAGGATCGTATTACCGCTGTCCAAACCGATCCTGGCAACATTGTCTCTGTTCTACGCAGTAGGTCGTTGGAACTCTTATGCAGACAACATGTACTACACCAAGAGCGCAAACCTGAAGCTGATCCAGTACAAGCTATATCAGCTGGTGGCATCCGCAGCAGAAGCGCAGACTTCCTCCCTGGCAGATAATGGTAGTGCGATTCAGTCCACTCCCGAAGTGTTACAGGCAGCCAGCATCATGTTCGTAACAATTCCTATCATTATCATCTACCCGTTCCTGCAGAAGTATTTCGTACAGGGTACCATGATCGGAGCAGTAAAGGGTTAAGAGAAACAAAAACAACCATGTTAGTTTTCCCCGAAGCCGGGGGTACACATAAAACTATGTATTTTATTTAAGGAGGATTGATTTATGAAGAAGAATACTCTTCACAAGGTAATGGCAACGGCACTGGTTGGTGCTATGGCAATGGGAACTCTGACCGGATGCGGCGGTAGCACTGACGCAGGTGCGGATGCTTCCACAAAGGATACCGCAGCGGTAAGCACAGCAGCAAGCACAGATGCAGGAACAGCAGCAGTAGCAGGTATTGATGGCTGGGAGCCTTTCGCAAGTAATGTTACTTTACAGATTCCCGTATACGATCGTGGTTCTTCTGGAAACGGATGCTCCGACGTAGAGAACAACTACTGGACCAAATGGGTACAGGAGAATTTCGGTGACAAGTACAACATCACAGTAGAATATGTAGGAATTACCCGTAGCGACGTTATGACCGATTACGCTATGCTGGCAGCAAGCCAGAGCCTTCCTACGATCTGTATGGAATATGACTATGATAAGCTGGCAAGCTGGCAGGCAGACGGCTATCTGCAGACCTACGATGTAGAAGAGTTCAAGCAGATCGCTCCTACCTACTGGGAGACCATGGTAGAGCATGGCAACGACGCTTACACCAAGCTGGCTGATGAAGATTATCTGGTACTTGGTTACAGACCTTACGGCAATACCACTTATACCTGGTGTACATTCTATCGTCAGGACTGGCTGGAGGAAGCAGGATTTTCTGAGTATCCCGTTGGCGATAACACCAAGCTGTTAGAGCTGTATGCAAAACTGGTAGAAAATGGTCACAAGTATCCCTTAAGCGGTAAGAAAGTAAGCGGCGCAGGTATCGACCAGAACTACGGTTACAGAGATTATCCTCAGGATGAAACTACATGGGCAACCACCGGCGACTATCAGATTCCCTCACTGTCCACGGAAGCTCAGAAGAGATTCTTAAAATGGGAGAACGAGCTGTACAACGATGGTTACTACAATCCTGAGTACTACTTAAGAGATGCTTCCGAGGCAGAGGCAGACTTCATCAACGGTGAAGCATTTACCTGGACCGGATATGTATCTTCTACCATGAACGTACTGAATTCCTTCTATGAGACCAACCCCGATGGCAAGCTGGCAGTAGCAGTTACTCCTTCTACCTGGACACAGGATGAGACCTGGGGATCTTCCGCTTCTTACAGACCCGGAACCAACTTTGGTATGATGATCGGCTTCGCTAACGATGCTACCGAGGATGAAGTAAAAGCAGCTATGATGTATCTTGAGTGGCTGAACCAGCCCGAGAACCTGTTCACCATGCAGTGGGGTATTGAAGGCGTGAACTTCAACTACGATGACAACGGTGATCCCGTAGCAGTAGCAGATCAGACCGGTCTGGATGAGCAGCAGGGTCACAACAACAACGTAGACTACTGGTGTGCAGTAACCGCAGTCAAGACTCTTGGTTCTATCGAGAAGGACATCAAGGCAATCACCCCTCAGGGTATTCCTCAGGACTTCTATGATCAGATTCTGGCTAACTACAACGGACAGGTTGCTATCTATGAAGCAGGCAAGGCTAACTCCGACTGTCTGTTCGCAACTTCTATCGATGCAGTAACCGAGTACAATCAGACTCTGTATGATCTGTACACTGAGTATCGTGATAAGCTGACCATGTGCTCTAAGGATCAGTTCGACGCTCTGTATGACGAACTGAGCCAGAAGTACCTGGAGGCAGGTTACCAGGAAGTTATCGATGAGAGACAGGCTGCACTGGATGCAGGTAATACCACCAGACTTCAGTAAGTAAAAAGATTTATTACAGTAAGTACATACAGCCCCCAGGCATGAATGGCTTGGGGGCTATATTAGAAATACAATTACTTTGAATCGTTGAAGATGTTTTATGTTTTTTTCTGACGACCTGTTTTACAATAAAAACAGATGTGGGAAAAGAATATAAACCGCCAAAAGGCAGAAACGGAGGAATTATGTTAAAGCTGGAATATGACAAAAAAGAGATAGAGGAAGTCATTGATAAAATTGTGAAAAAGACCATGAATATGGATCTCACCTGGGATTGGCCCTGTGGTGTGGCATATTACGGAATCAGTGATGCTTATGAGAAGACCGGGAAAAAGGAATATCTGGAGCTGTTAAAGGATCGCATCGACGAACTGATCGATCTGGGGCTGCCTAAGGTATGGACCGTAAATGCCTGTGCTATGGGACATTGTCTGATCACCTTATACCAGGCAACGGGAGAGCAGCAGTATCACGATATTCTCATGAGCAAGATCGCTTATCTGAGAAAAGATGCTCTTCGCTTTGGAGATCATGTATTACAGCATACGGTATCTGCCAACAATGATTTCCCGGAGCAGTGCTGGTGCGACACCTTGTTCATGGCGGCATTTCTGATGCTGCGTGTGGGAGTATTGGAACACGATGAAGAGTTAATTGATGATGCGCTGAACCAGTATTACTGGCATATCAAATATTTACAGAACCCCAGCAGTGGGCTCTGGTATCACGGCTATGACAATATTGCCAAAGACCATATGTCAGGTATTTATTGGGGAAGAGCGAATGCCTGGGCAGCATTTACCATGTCACAGGTAGGAGGTATCCTGCCCCAGTGCTATCTGTATCCCAGGTATATCGATGTGGCAGGTTCTCTGAATGAGCAGCTGGCTGCCCTGAAGGTATACCAGACAGAGAACGGACTGTGGAGAACTGTGGTGGATGATCCGGAATCTTATGAAGAGATCTCTGCATCTGCGGGAATTGCCGCAGCAATGCTGACCAGAGGCAATCCTTTACATAGCAAATACATCAATAAGGCGATCAAGGGGCTGCTTGCCAACGTAAGTGAGGACGGTAAGGTAATGAATGTCTCCGGCGGTACCGCTGTTATGAGAGACAAGGAAGGCTACCGGGGAATCCCCAAGGCGTATATCCAGGGCTGGGGACAGGGACTGGCATTATCATTTTTTGCAACTTTGTTAGTATCCGACGAGATTGAGAAGGATGGTGCGTTATAAATGTTTCGCAGAAATTTTCTGTTCGGGAAGGACGGAGGAACTGCCAATCTGATCGATGTGGGCAGTGACGACCTCTATCAGCCCGGAAAAGGCTATGGCTTTGTAACAGAGAAAAACAGAAGAGAACAGGAAGGACTGCAGATCCGGGAACTGAATTCGTCTTTTGAACCGATGTACTGGTATCAGAACGAGAATCTGACCTTCCTTAGAGAAGATGAGAATGGCTGCTATTTGGATTCCACAGAAGAAGTGGCAGCCCTGGAGGCACAGTCAGGAGAAAAAATGCCGGGTTCTCCCAGACGGATCCCGTTACTCTTCAAAGTGGATGTGCCCAGACAGGGCAATTATAAGGTCACGCTGACCATCCGCTCCGAGGAAGAGATGGGAGAGGTATTGATCTTTACCGGTAGAAGACGTCTTGCTTTTCGCGGCAGAGTACAAGCAGGAGAGTTCACTTATACCATGGCGGTGAATGTCTGCGATATTGTACCGGTGGGGTATTCGCATATTTTTGCGGATAAGACCGTGGACATTGCGGTGCTGGCAGACAGACCAAGAATCAGTGCTCTTACGGTGGAAGAGATGAATTGTCCCACCGTATATCTGGCAGGAGATTCCACGGTGACGGATCAGCCCGGAGATTATCCCTATTATCCCGGTACCTGTTACTGCGGCTGGGGACAGATGCTTCCGGCATATCTGGATACCAGACTTTCCGTGTCGAACCATTCTCATTCGGGACTGACCACAGATACGTTCCGCAAGGAGGGACATTATGCGGTGATCGAACAGTACAGCAGACCCGGCGATTATGTATTTTACCAGTTCGGTCACAATGATCAGAAGCTTCCAAAGCTGCAGGCAAAGGACGGCTATCAGGCGAATCTGCGCCGCTATATCAAAGAGAATCAGGCAAGGGGTGTCTATCCGGTACTGGTAACCCCCATTGCAAGAAATACCTGGAGACTGAGGGATCAGACCTATCTGGATCTGTTGGAGGAATTCGCAGATGTGTGTTTGGAGCTGGGAGCACAGTACAATATTCCCGTGCTGGATCTCCATGCCCATAGTAAGGAATACGTTCTGGAAAAGGGATTACAGGATGCAAAACCGATCTTTTTCCCGGGAGATTATACGCATACCAATGACTTCGGCGCTTACAAAATGGCCGGTTATGTGGCGGAGGAGATTTGTGAAAAATGCTCCGGATATTCTGAGAAAGCTTATGCTTATCTGGCAGGGTGCGTGACGAAAGGCTTCGGCGCATGGGAACCTGTGGGGCAGATAAAAGTGCCGAAGAAGCCGGAAATCTACAAAGACATTCCGGACCCGGCGGGAGATCAGGTATTGTTGTCTGAGGCAGAGCAGTTGGAGCGTGTCGTAAGACTGTGCCTGAAGGAAGAACTTCTGTAACGGGAACAAGTAAGAAAATAAGCAAGAATAACCAGAAAAAAGCAGGAATATGAGGAGGAACTCAGAATGGGAAAAGGTGGTTTTACCTTACCGGGAGAATCAGGATATGAAGAACTGACTCTGAAAATGGCGGAAAAATGGGGCGCAGATGTGATCCGTGACAGTGACGGCACCGTGCTTTCCGATGAGATCACCCATGCTGGCTACGGCATCTACTCCACCATCTGTATTATCAGAGATCATAATGCCTGGGCAAAGGAGAACCAGGACAAATTGCAGCAGACTTTTCTGTGTACGCCTCCTTGGGTGGCAGAGAATGATACTGTAACGATCGGATTGATGGACAGTTTTTTTGCGGAGCAGTTCCGGATCAACGACAGTGCAGAAAGCTTGGAATATTGGGAAGTCTATGACAGAACCGACAACGTTAAGATAAGCAATGCAGACTGGAGCTATGATAAAGAGAAGGGAAGCGTGACATTATTCGGAATCACCCCTTTCCATAAGTATACGGTGAGCTTCTTAGCCTATCGTATCTGGGAAGAAATCTCCATGTACAACCATACCACGAACCATTGGAACAAGGAGCATCTGATGCAGATCGATCCCAGATACCCTGAGAATCAGGAGTATCTGCTTGGCTGGATGAAGAACTGGTGTGAGACCCATCCGGATACCACCGTGGTACGTTTTACCTCTATGTTCTATAATTTTGTGTGGATCTGGGGCAGTAGCGAGAGAAATCGGAATCTGTTCTCTGACTGGGGGTCTTATGATTTCACCGTCAGTGTTCCGGCATTGCAGGAATTCGAGAAACAATACGGTTACCGTATGACAGCGGAAGATTTCATCAATAAAGGACAGCTTCATGTGACCCATATGCCGGGGAATGCGAAGAAGGCGGATTGGATGGCATTTATCAATGATTTCGTTATTTCTTTCGGCAGGAAGCTGATCGATATGGTTCATTCCTACGGTAAAAAGGCGTATGTCTTCTACGATGACAGCTGGGTAGGTGTGGAGCCTTACAACGGAAGATTTAAAGAGTTTGGCTTTGATGGACTGATCAAATGTGTCTTCTCCGGGTACGAAGCAAGACTGTGTGCGGGCGTGGATGTGCCTATACATGAACTGCGTCTGCATCCGTACCTGTTCCCTGTGGGACTGGGTGGTGCACCGACCTTCATGGAGGGCGGTAATCCGGCACTGGATGCGAAAAAATACTGGAACAGCGTAAGACGGGCCCTGCTGCGTGCGAAGATCGATCGGATAGGCCTCGGCGGATATCTCCATCTGGTGGAGGATTTTCCGGATTTCTGTGATTATATGGAAAAAGTGGCAGATGAGTTCCGGCTGATCCGCGGTTTCCATGATGCGGGAGAGCCTTACCGTATCAAGACGCGTGTGGCAGTGCTGCACTCCTGGGGTGCCCTTCGTTCCTGGACCTTATCCGGACATTTCCACGAGACCTATATGCATGACCTGATCCATATCAACGAGGCACTGTCCGGACTTCCCGTGGATGTGAAATTTATATCTTTCGAAGATGTAAAACATGGTATACTGAAGGATGTAGATGTAGTGATCAATGCGGGCAGAGCCGGAAGTGCCTGGAGCGGCGGAGATGCCTGGAAGGATGAGGAGCTTGTCACCGCACTTACGAAGTGGGTACATGAGGGCGGCTGCTTTATCGGTGTGAACGAGCCTTCCGCAGTGGAAGGATACGATACATATTTCCGTATGGCACATGTGCTGGGAGTCGACGAAGATACTGGCGCAAGAGTATGCCACGGTAAGTGGACTTTCGTGGCAGCGGATCCGGAGAGACTGATCCCGGAAGGCGCCGGTGTGGAAGCGAAGGAGAACCGCTATCTGACGGATGGTAAGGCACAGGTACTTTTAGCAGACGACGAGAAGCCACTGATCACATTGAATCCGTTTGGTAAGGGACTGGGGATCTATCTGTCTTCCTTCCAAGTGAATCTGTGGAATACCAGGATGTTGTACCAGCTGATCCGCTATGCGGGCGGAGAAGGCATTTCCGGCAACTATATGACCGACAACCTGTATACGGAGTGTGCTTATTACCCGGAGAGCAAAAAGCTGGTAGTCATCAATAACAGTGACACCGGGCAGACCACCACAATCCCTACGGAAGCTGGTGCATGTACGGTAACCATTGCACCATACGATACTACTTTCCTGGAAATCGGATAACCGGATAGTAACGATCAGAGACCAAAATCCGGCGTTCGGATTCTGAGGAACGGAACGCAAAGGAGCTGGAAATGGATAGCAAAAAAATAAGACATACAGAATATTTTCCCGACGGAACCCCGATGGATGACTGGTTCTATGAGACGAAGATCCCACAGCTGTCAGAACTTGGAAAACAATATGTTCTGACGAAATACGGAATCTGGGATGATGGGAGGATTTATACCAAAGAGATCCAGAAGGTCATTGATCTGGCGGCAGAGGAAGGCGGCGGTGTCCTGGTGGTACCGCCCGGAACCTATCTGACAGGATCGATTTATTTCAAACAGGGAGTGCATCTCTATGTTTCCGCCGGAGCCACATTAAAGGGCAGCAATGATATTTCGGATTATGATTTGTGTGAGACCCGGATCGAGGGAGAGACCTGCCTCTACTATGCGGCACTGATCAATGCAGACGGGGTGGATGGTTTTACCATGTGCGGACCGGGTACGATTGACGGTAACGGTCTTAAGGCATGGAGAGCCTGCTGGCTTCGCTGGAAATGGGGAGGTGGTGGTAACAAGGAGGAACAGCGCCCCCGCCTTGTGTATCTGTCGAATTGTAAAAATGTCCTGATCGCGGATCTGCGTTTACAGAATTCTCATTTCTGGACCACACATATTTATAAATGCGATCATGTGAAATACTTAAATTGTCAGATCTATTCCCCGGCAGGACCGGTTCCCGCACCCAGTACGGATGCCATCGACATAGATGTCTGTACGGATGTGCTGGTCAAGGGCTGCTATATGGAAGTTAATGACGATTCTGTGGTATTAAAAGGCGGTAAGGGACCTTGGGCGGATACCCAGCCGGAGAACGGCATCAATGAGCGGATTCTGGTGGAGGATTGCGTCTACGGTTTCTGTCATGGGTGTCTCACCTGCGGTTCGGAATCCGTACATAATCGGAACATTCTCGTGCGCAGAATCAAGATCAAGGGAGCAGCGAGACTGCTGTGGCTGAAAATGCGGCCGGACACCCCACAGCGCTATGAATACATTACCGTGGAACAGATCGAAGGCAGGGTAAAGGAATTCCTTAAGATCTATCCCTGGACACAGTTTTTTGATCTGAAGGACCGTAAGGACAGACCGCTGTCCTATGCCGATCATATCACCATGCGGGAATGTGATTGTGTCTGTGATACATTTTTTGATGTGATCGCGGATGAAGAGCAGTATCTTCTGACAGATTTTACACTGAAGGATCTGCGGATCCGGGCAAGAGTGGATAATTTTTCAGAAGACAAGTTAAGAAGTGTAGTATATGAAAATGTACAGGTAGAAGAAAGTACGGAGCCTGCGGAGAACTGGCATGAAGTGAAGGGCTTCCAATAATAAACGCTCTGCGGAAGGGAGATTAATATGGCAAAGGTGTATATTAACGAAAAAAACAAGAAGGGACATATCAACCCGGAACTCTACGGTAACTTTTCCGAGCATCTGGGCAGATGTATCTATGAAGGACTGTATGTGGGAGAGAATTCCGAGATCCCCAATACCAACGGCATGCGTAACGATGTAGTGGCAGCACTCAAGGAGATGAAACTTCCGGTGCTTCGCTGGCCCGGCGGTTGTTTCGCGGATGAATACCACTGGAAAGACGGTATCGGACCGAAGGAGAACCGCAAGAAAATGATCAACACTCATTGGGGTGGTGTGACCGAGGACAACAGCTTCGGTACCCATGAGTTCTTCGAACTGTGTGAACAGATCGGCTGTAAGACCTACATCAATGGCAATGTGGGAAGCGGTACTGTGCAGGAAATGTCCGAGTGGGTAGAGTACATGACTTTTGACGGGGTATCTCCCATGGCAGACCTGCGTAGGAAAAACGGTAGAGAGAAAGCCTGGAAGGTGGATTATTTCGGTGTCGGTAACGAAAACTGGGGATGCGGCGGCAATATGACTCCATCCTACTATGGCAATCTGTACCGCAGATACCAGACCTATGTGAGAAATTATGATCAGAAGCACCCCATTTTCAAGGTATGCTGCGGTCCCAATGCCGGAGACACCTATTGGACGGAAGAAGTGTTAAAGACTTGTTTTGAAAATGCACCGGAATGGATGCATGGCTTTATGGACGGACTTTCCCTGCATTACTATACACTGCCGGAGGATAACTGGTCCCATAAGGGCAGTGCACTGGATTTCGATGATGCGGCATGGTACAAGACTCTGGCAAAGGCTTTTAAGCTGGATGAACTGATTCATAAGCATTCTACGATCATGGACAAATACGATCCCGAGAAAAAGATCGGTCTGATCTGTGACGAGTGGGGGACCTGGTACGATGTGGAACCCGGCACCAATCCTGGATTTTTATACCAGCAGAGCACCATGCGTGATGCATTGGTAGCGGGACTTTCCTTAAATATTTTCAACAAGCATTGTGATCGTGTGAAGATGGCAAACATCGCACAGCTAGTAAACGTATTGCAGGCAGTGATCCTGACCGAGGGACCGAAGATGCTGCGGACACCGACTTATCATGTATTCCATATGTACAAATACCATCAGGATGCGGATCTGGTGGAAAGCTATATCGATGGTGTGGAACAGATCGGAGAAGACGAAAAGTTCAAGGTTCCCCATTTACAGGAATCCGCTTCCGTGGATAAGGACGGTGTCGTGACCATCACCCTGAACAACCTGTCCATCGATAAGGCAGAAGAGGTGGAGATTGCATTCACAGAGTGCGACCCGAAGCAGGTAAGCGCAGCGATTCTTACCAATGATATGCATGCTTACAATACTTTCGAGGATCCCGACAAGGTGCACGAGGAAGTGTTTACAGATTATAAGATCGAGAACGGAAAGATCACATTTACCATGCCGGCATGCAGCGTGGTGATGTTACGGATAAAATAAGCAATAAGAACAGTCATGGAAGAAAAGCAAACAATAGAAACGATAGAAGTTACAAGAAAATATCCCTGTCGGAAATGCCTGTTGCGGGAAATGGATCAGAATGCCTATATGGAAAGTCTGTATGCGTATATTGCCAGGCTGGAGCCCGGGATCAAGGCAGATGAGACAATTTATGAAAAGCGGCTTTCTGTATGTAAAAGCTGTAATTACCTGAATGAAGGACTGTGTGGAGCCTGTGGGTGCTTTGTGGAACTCAGGGCTGTGATCGCCCAAAATGTATGTCCCTACCAGAAGTGGTAGGGGCATATTTTTGTATGCTTCACTATTTTAACTGTTAATTCAACTGTTAATTTAGCGTAAATAAATGCAAAAACAATCAGAATATGTTATACTACATTTGCTGTACACTAAGCAATGAGAAAACAAATGATAGATACATAGGATATTGCAATGGAAAATTACCAGGAACAGTATAATCAGGAATTACATCAGCAGGAGATTAACTCGAATTTAAGTACATTGAAGGGATATTTCTGGATCGTTGTGACCATACTGGTACTTTGGCTGCTGACGCTTACGCGTATTTTTATTGTGGATGCCGGAATCTTTACCATGGCGGTGGGATTGTCCATGGTCATGGGAATTCCTGTTTTGTACATTTACAAAAAAGTAGATCTGTCGAAGCACTGGGTAAAATATGTGCTTTTGACACTGATCTGTGTGATCTCCGCGATCTTTGCCGCCTTTTTGTCTTTCCATGCGGTGCTTATTTATGTATTGCCTTTACTTCTGGCAGTGCAGTATCGGGAGAAACAGACGCTTTGGATCACTTATGCAGTGAACGATGTGACCATGACCATCAGTATGGTGGCAGGATTCTACCATGGAATCTGTGATCTGAACGTGCTTCTGGGAAGTAATCACACCAGAGACTGGTATCTGGAACAGTGGGCAGCAGGGACAATGCAGTTTGGCATTGAACCGGATCCGGTGTTCGTGATCCTGTTCTATGGCGCACTGCCCCGTGCGGTGATCCTTCTGATGTTCACTGCCATCCTGCGCTATATCAGTATCAGCAGCCATGAAGATGCGCAAAGAATCGCTGATCTGACTTATCGCAAAGAGACCGACCTGGGAACGCATGTGTACAATAAGAACAAATATGAGGAAATGATCGAGACTTATTATCCGGAAGTACGCAGACTGGCGGCTATTTTCTGGGATGTGAATAATTTAAAATATGTCAATGATAAATACGGTCACGCTGCCGGGGATGTTCTGATTCAGACATTATCCTCCGTACTGTATGAATTGTCTACGGACCGACGTAAGGTTTATCGTGTGGGCGGGGATGAGTTTGTTATGATTATCGAGAATCCGGTAGAAACCGAGATAGAGTCCATGATAGAGACTGTAAAAGCCGATCTCATGGAAAAAGATGGGCAGGGAGACATCCCAATCTCCAGTGCCGTAGGCTGGGCGGAAGGCTGCGGCGTGGATATCTGCAAGATCGTCCATGAAGCAGATACGAAGATGTATGAAAATAAAAAACGCGGAAAGGAAGGGAGAGAATAGATGGCAAACTGGGTGAGTGCCGGCTGCGGCGTTATAGCCAATGAACTGGCACAGGCTATGGAAAAAAGAGGGCAGAAGCTGTATGGTGTCGTGAACCGTACGCAGGAGAAAGCAGTGGCTTTTGCAGAAAAATACGGTGTGCAGAAGGTCTATACAAGCTTTGAGGAAGCCTGTGAGGATCCGGCAGTGGATATCATCTATATCTCTACGCCTCATAATACGCATATTCAATTTTTACGAAAAGCTCTGGCAGCAGGTAAGCATGTGTTGTGCGAGAAATCCATTACGTTAAACTCCGGAGAACTGGAAGAAGCCATGCAGCTGGCGAAGGAGCACGGCGTGGTTCTGGCGGAAGCTATGACAATCTACCATATGCCAATCTATAAGGAATTGTTAAAACGAGTGAATGCGGGTGACCTCGGAGAACTTCGCGTGATACAGATGAACTTCGGAAGTTATAAGGAATATGACATGAAGAACCGGTTCTTCAACCGGAATCTGGCGGGCGGTGCATTATTGGATATCGGAGTATATGCTCTTTCTTTTATAAGAATGTTCTTAAGCTCCTGTCCGGATCAGATCGCCTCCCAGGTGAAGCTTGCACCTACGGGAGTGGACGAGCAGGCGGGGATCCTTTTAATGAATCCGAAGCAGGAAATGGCGACAGTGACATTATCTCTGCATGCCAAGCAGCCCAAGCGGGGCATGCTATCTTTTGACAAGGCTTATGTGGAGATGTATGAATATCCCAGAGGACAGAAGGCAGTGATCACCTACACGGAGGACGGTCATACTGAGGAACTCCGGGCAGGAGCCACAGCGGATGCCCTGGCCTATGAGGTAGAGGATATGGAGCGGGCAATTGCCGGACAACCGGAGGTCATGAAGTTGAATTATACGCAAGATGTCATGCATATGATGACAGAGATCCGAAAACAGTGGGGACTGACCTATCCGGAGGAAGAGCAGACCATGGGAAAAATCTGATAACAGTTTTCCGGCGGTAAAAAGAGCCGAAGAAAATATGACCAACCGTCGGCATGCAGGGAGAATACTGATGATACGAAACAAGAGTCTGGGGAAGAGACTTCTGGCGGCGGGGATTATGCTGATATTTAGTATGAGCGGCTGCGGAACAGACAATGAGATAGAGTTAACAGGGAATGGAATAGGAAGTGATGGAATAGAAGCTGCGGCAACGGTGGATTCTGCTGAGGTGACCGCTGCCGGGGAAACGGCATCGGATGTCACGGGTGGAGATGCCACAGCCCAAAAAACTGCGGAGGAGACGAATAAAGTGACCCCTGAGCCTGCCCCGGTTCCCCGGGAGCTGACTACTGCGGATCGCATGGTGGACCGGACGAAAGTAAAAGGCATCTATGTCACCGGTCCTAAGGCCGGCAGCACCGGAATGGAGGAGCTGATCGGGCTGGTGGATGAGACGGAACTGAACGCTATGGTCATTGATGTGAAAAATGATGAAGGAAATGTGACGTTTAGGCTGACGAATGAGGAGATTACAGAGAACATTCCCGTATTGGATCAGATATCCGAAATGCAGGCAGGAGTGCGCTACATCCGGGATATTCAGGCTCTGATGCAGGAATTGAAGGATCATAATATTTATACCATTGCGAGGATCGTATGTTTCAAGGATCCCATTCTGGCGGCGGCGAGACCGGAACTGGCACTGACGAAACCGGACGGTAAGCCGGTGACGGATGCCAACGGCCTGGCATGGGTGAATCCATACAGACAGGAGGTCTGGGAATATCTGACAGGTCTTGCCGAGATGGCTGCAGACTTAGGATTCGATGAGATTCAGTACGATTATGTGCGTTTTCCTGTGGGATCAGATGCCAATGCAGCGGACTACGGTGTGGATATGGAAGCCTATCCGAAGAGGCAGGCAATACAGGATTTTCTTGCCTATGCAGGAGACAGACTGCATGAAAAGGGATGCGTGGTTACGGCGGATGTCTTCGGCACTATCATCGGAAGCGAGACCGACGTGCAGACGGTAGGGCAGGATTACATGGCGCTGGGACAGACTGTGGATGCCATCAGTCCCATGGTGTATCCCTCTCATTATGCGAACGGGGTATTCGGATTGAAAGTGCCGGATGCGAATCCTTATGAGACAGTATTGGCGGCAATGCAGGGGTCTGTCGAAGCACTGCAGGAGATTCCGGAAGCAGAGCGGGCAGTGGTGAGACCTTGGCTGCAGGCATTTACCGCTACCTGGGTTCCGGGGCATATTTCTTATAACGGAACACAGATCAGGGAACAGATTCAGGCAGTTTATGATGCCGGTTATGAAGAATGGATCCTGTGGAATGCAACGAACCGTTACTCCGCGGAAGGACTGCTTGGTGCAGATGAGGTAGAGGATAATGAAAATAATCAATAAGATCATGATAGGAATCGCAGTGCTCTGTTTGCTATTGTGTGGCGGAGTTCTGGCGTTTGCCCTAAATCCGGACATGACCGGTTCATTGGCACAGATGCTGTATGGAACCGAAAACAATGCAGAGGCTATAACAGAGGCAGCAGAGGAAATCGGAAATCCCGGCAATATAGGTACAGATGGAAGTGTTTCGGTAACGCTGCCGGATCAGCCTGAAAACAGTCTGAGCGATTACATCAATCCGAATCCCCAGAACCCCCTGCGATATCCCGGCGGTAATACCGGAAACTCCGACAGCGACACAACAGCCACACCGGCTTCCAGAAGTGACGCTGTGACGGATTTAAATTCTTATTATGCAAATTGTATTACACAGTTAAATATGCTTGGGAGCGGAGATCAGCATTTTGACAATGTGGTGCCAAAGAGTCTGTGGAGTACCATTGAGCAGGCGTATAATACCGGAGCCTACGAGCAGGGATATGTGTCGGAGGTGCTGAAAAAACTTGGCATGGAGAACTTTGCGATTTCGCTGCAGTTGGTAGATCTCGGGGATGGGTATTACAGAGTATATCACAACGTGGTGACCTACTAAGAGGAACGTACAATATTTATAAAAGTGAGAAACACCGATATCTTAGGCTATCGGTGTTATTTTTAAATATAAAATAAGAATCATTACTATTATTATTGACAGATAATTACAGTTACGCTATAATCAGGGTATGAAATACATAAGAGATACGAAAAGAGAAATACAAAGTAAATAAATTGTGTTATGTAAGAGATACTAAAAGAAAACAACTCACAGGAGAAAAGGAGAAGTTATATGAATCATAAGGCAATGTACAAGTTAAGCTACGGATTATACATTGTAACCACACGGGATGCAGAGAAGATAAACGGTTGTATCGTCAATACCGCGATCCAGGCAGCTTCCACTCCGAATCAGATCTGCATCTGCATTAACAAGGCAAACTATACCCACGATATGCTGTTAAACACCGGTGTATTTAATGTATCCGTACTCAGCAGAACGGCAGAGTTTCCGTTGTATGAGCGGTTTGGTTTTCAGTCAGGCAGAGAAGTGGATAAATTTGCGGATTATACAGCATATAAAAATGCAGAGAACGGCGTGCCCTATATCACAGAAGGCACTAACGCATACATTGCAGTGAAAGTTACTCAGACCGTGGATCTGGGATCTCATACTATGTTTATCGGAGAAGTGACGGAGATGGAAGTATTAAGTGAAGAGCCATCCGCAAACTATGAGTATTATCAGGAAAATGTAAAACCCAAGCCGGTAGATACAGGGAAGACTGTGGACGGTCAGACAGTATGGCGTTGCACCATCTGTGGCTATGAGTATGTGGGAGAGGAGCTGCCCGAGGATTTTATCTGTCCATTGTGTAAACATCCGGCATCTGATTTTGAAAAAGTGATAAAGTAAATGACAGGAGGCCAGAATTATGAGTATTGACAGTAGAAAGGTAGTTGTAGTGGGCTGCGGATTTGTGGGATCTTCTTCCGCGTTTGCCCTGATGCAGAGTAAGCTTTTTTCGGAAATGGTATTGATCGATGCCGATCATGATCGTGCGGAAGGAGAAGCTATGGATATCAGTCATGGCATGGCATTTGCCAGTCCCATGAAGATCTATGCGGGTTCGTATGATGATATTACGGATGCCGCAGTCATTGTGATCACTGCCGGTGCCAACCAGAAGCCCGACGAGACGAGACTGGATCTGATCCGGAAAAACAGTGCCATTATGAAGTCCATTATCGAGGAGATCAAAAAGAGACCCTTTGAAGGAATCCTGCTCATTGTCTCCAATCCGGTAGACATTCTGACTTATATAGCCCTAAAGGAATCCGGCTATCCGGCCAACCGGGTCATCGGCTCCGGAACGGTATTGGATACCGGCAGATTCCGGTATGAACTGGGAGAACATCTGGGAGTGGACAGCAGAAGTATTCATGCCTTTATTATCGGCGAACATGGAGACAGCGAACTGGCAGCCTGGAGCGAGGCGAGAGTTGGTGGCATGCCTATCAACGATTTCTGTGAACTGCGGGGACATTATGATCATGAGGCATCCATGGAGAAAATATTTAACAGTGTGAAAAACAGTGCCTATGAGATCATTGCGAGAAAGCACGCAACCTATTACGGAATCGCTATGGCTGTATGCAGGATCTGTGCAGCAATTGTCCGTAATGAGCAGTCCATTCTGCCGGTATCCAGTCTGATGACGGGAGAGTACGGACTGGAGAATGTGGTGTTAAGCATTCCGGCAGTGGTGGATGAAAACGGTATTGAGACGGTGGTTCCTATTGAGTTAAACGAGAAGGAACTGGCTGAATTACAAAAATCTTCAGAGGTACTGAAAAAAGTGATAGCGGAATTTTATCCGGATTAGTCTAAAGGTTTTAATAATGTGAAATGACTGCGCTGTGTCTGCAGGATTCCAAGCTTTGTAAGCTTGCCGAGTTCCGCGGACATGGCGCTTCTTTCAACTCCCAGATAATCCGCCAGTTCCTGACGGTTGAAGGGGATGGTGAAATCATTGGAACCTTTCAGTTTTGCCTGATCGGTCAGGTACGCCATTAGTTTTTCTCTGGTGGTCTTGCGGGAGGTATATTTGATTTTCTGGTTCAGATACATGTTGTTCTGTGCCACGATCCCCAAGAGATTGCGGATCAGGGTATGATGAAACTTACAGCCGTTGTCACAGGTATTCAACAGTTTTTTCCCTTTTAAAAACATAATAGTGCAATCCTCCGCAGCCACGATATCCACAGGAAGATGAGGAATCCCGGCACAGACAAAAGCCTCCCCGAACAGGGAGCCCTCGGAGATGGAGGCAGTAATATTACGGTTGCCGTAGTAATCGTCCTGTAATACATGGATCGAACCGGACTCGACAATACCGATGAAATCTGCCGGATCGCCGGCATGCCTGATATACTCCTCCTTTTGATAGGATTTTGTATAGGCGTGCAGGCGCTTCAGCATAACGGGGATATCTTCAGGTAAAATATTCTGAAAGAGAGGATTGTGCATAATAAATTCTCCTTTTGTTGGAAAACCAACATACTTGATGGGATGATTCTAGTATAATCCCCTCAGAAAGTCAAGGAGAGTTCAGGAAAGGAAGGATAACGATGTATAAAAATATTGAAAAACAGACGAAACTAAATCTGAAGGAGCTGGTGAAATACCAGGAGGGGCAGGTAGTCAGCAAGACTCTTGTACAGAACGACTATGTGAGTATGACGATTTTTTCCTTTGACAAGGGCGAGGAAATCTCCACCCATGCAGCAGGCGGTGATGCTATGGTAACCGTTTTGGAAGGCAAGGGAAGATTCACCGTAGGCGGCGAAGTATTCTACGTGGAAGAGGGCGAGACTCTGATCATGCCCAAGGATATCCCTCACGCAGTATACGGTGAGGAGAGATTCAAGATGCAGCTGACAGTATCTTTCTGAGTTGTAGAAAAAATGCGGTTCTCTTTTGAGGTTTGTGCAAAATACCGTTTGTTTGGATTTCTTTGTTGGAAAAACAACATAATGAAATTCTGGATTTTGCAATACTGATCTTGTGATGAAACATAGGACGAATAATTAAGGTCAGATGTTTAGAAAAGTAAATGATGATTTAGAGACAAGCTAAGAGCATAGAAAAACCGAGGAGGAAAATATGATCCGAAAAATCATTCATATTGATGAAGAAAAATGCAATGGCTGCGGTATTTGTGCGTCTGCATGTCATGAGGGTGCGATAGATATTATTGATGGCAAGGCAAAGCTGGTCAGAGAGCATTTCTGTGATGGGTTTGGCGACTGTCTGCCCGGGTGTCCGACGGGAGCCATTACTTTCGAAGAGCGGGAGGCACCTGCCTATGATGAGGCGGCGGTGAAACAGGCACAGCAGTTAAAACAACAGGGAAAAATGCAGCGGGAGGGTATGCAGACTCCACATGGAGGATGCCCGGGAAGCCGTATACGACAGATGAACCGAAAGGAAGATGCAGCGGCAGTGACAGAAAACAGTAACGTCAATGATGCGATCAAATCTCAGCTGCGCAACTGGCCGGTCCAGATCAAACTAGCACCGTTGCAGGCACCCTACTTTGACGGAGCAAAGCTGCTCATTGCGGCAGACTGTACCGCCTATGCTTACGCGAATTTCCACAAAGAATTCATTCGCGGTAAAGTGACACTGATCGGCTGCCCAAAGCTGGATGCGGTGAACTACAGTGAGAAACTGACGGAGATTCTGCGGAACAATGATATTCAGTCCGTGACCATTGTGCGCATGGAAGTACCCTGTTGCGGCGGTCTGGAAATGGCGGCAAAAAAGGCTATACAGGACAGCGGAAAGTTTCTGCCCTGGCAGGTAGTGACCATCTCCATTGATGGAGAGATTCTGGAATAAAATGTTTTTGCTGAAAGCAAGTGCCTGAAAAAGGAGATTGTATGAAAATACATGGAGACAGCATCATCAGTGCCCTGATCGGGTTGGTGGGAGCCGTATCAAATAACGGAAAAACAGAGCAGACCGACAGAGTGATCCGGGAAGCGTTTCTGTGTTTGAAGGACGCAGGCAGCGAGGAAGAAATGGTACAGAAGATACATGCGGAGAAATTCATCATTGCGCCGGACTGTGCCACCTGCCTCAATCCCTGCGGCAATACTTCGGATTATGATATGGCGCAATTTTATGCAGCAGATGCGAATGTCATTGCCGCAAAGCAGGATATGATCGAGACCATTTGTAAAAAAATAAGGTTGTCGGAAAATGTCCCGGAGGATGTCTATCAGGGGATTGCCTATCTTGGGTATGATCTGGAACCAGAGGCTTATGTGCAGATACAGCAGAAGATTATATGCTATGATTTGATTCAATAAATTGAGAGTTTACGCGAGCAATGAGCCGCGCATAGGCATAAGTAAGGACAGCGATGGGCGCTTGCGCACAAATCGCTGTCTTTACTTATGCCGTGATGCGGCGAACGCCGCGATATGAAATAAGATTGGCAGCGTTTTTTTGCTGGCAATCTTATGAATAGCGGGGCTCATTGCGGATGTGACGAATCCCCGTAGCCCGCATTGGGGCTACTGTTTTCCTCTAAAACAGCCTTAAAC
>NZ_JBOKRY010000027.1:0-43090 GCF_051972595.1 Simiaoa sp.
GGCAACTCTGATATCTTATCACGACCGCTTTCGTTTGTCAACAACTTTTTTAAAACTTTTTTGTCTTGAAAAACTTATGTTTTTCGCGGCAGGTTTTTATATTACCATATCTGCCAGACATCTGTCAACAACTTTTTCGAAATCTTTTTGAATTTCTTTTTCGTTGTTGTGTTGTCTCGGTACTGCCCTGACAACAAATCTGAGTATATCACCCCATATATCACTTGTCAACATTATTTTTTGAATTTTTTACACAAATTATCCCCTGCCATGCAAATTCCGCATGTGCAGGGGATTTTTACCACTTTTCTATTCTATTTTACGAAGAAAGGAAGCTTTTGTCCGAGCTGTTCGATCAGGTATGCCAGGTAATTGTTTTCATACAGACATGTAAGGATCTTGCTGTCTCTGGTGTAATCTACGATGACCTGTCCCAAGGTTCCCAGATCTCTGAAGATGTTAAATGCATATATTGTCCAAACAATTAGGACAGTTTCCAATATTCCAACCACAATACCTAGTAATTTGTCCAGGCTATGTACTATGGGTAGTTTTGAGATTACCTTTGCAGAGAAGAACACCACATTCAGTAAATGGTGTACCAGTCCGATGGCTGCCAGCAACAGCAGGGTGATTATCACATTGAAAAATCTTCCGTCAAAGTAACTGCTCAGCGCATTTCCCAACAGGAACAGTACAACGCAGGTGATCAGCAGGGAGATCAAAGAGATCAGGGATCTCACCATTCCCTTTTTATAACCGTCCATCACCATGCAAAGTAAGATCACTGCTGTAATAATAAGCAATAAATTCAGATTCATTCGTATACTCCTTTATTTTAACTGTATGGTATCTATTGTATTATCCGTCACCAGGTAATATTTGTAGGATCCTCCCGCCGAAAGCATAAGTCGCACGCTCTTGCCAAAGTTCCCCCGGTATTTTTCCACACCCTCTGTTGTGAAGATCTGACATTCCGACTCGTTGTAGATCACCATGGCATCCTCTTCAAAAAATATATCTGTATAATCCACATCGAAATAATAGCTCCCCACTTTTACCGCCGAAGCATTATATACATCCATACGGTATTTGGTCTCCGCCTGATCCGATAAAAATACCAGTCCTACGTATTTCTCGCTGTAAAAAACTGACTGGATCTCATCATCATAGAGATATTCTCCGATGGTTACCGGCTTCTGTGATCCGCTAAAAATCATCAGACGGCTATCACCTGCTGCGAAGGCGGTATCATTATTCATAAACTGCACTTTTGGAACGACCAGATCAGAATAGGTATAGGCGCTGACCATATAGTCACTCTGATTCGCACCCACCGGACCGAAATTATAGAACACCACGTTGGATTTCACCACTCCTGCATCTACATATAAGTAGCTGACCGCCAGCAGCTCTCCACTCGGGGACAGACTGATGGAGATAGGATATCCTCCGTCATTCATATGTGCCTGTCCGGTGTAACTGTTGCTTCCGTCCGCTTCGTAGGTCATGATCCAGGTTGCATCTGTGTCCGCCAGTGTTGCCGTTACTCTGCCGGTGTCTGCTACCGTAATATTACGGATTGGCATGGTCGTGGTAATGGTTCCCAGCTGTTTCTCCGTATTCTGTACATAAATCTCACGACCATTGTAACTACCGATAGCTGCCACACTTCCGCAGGTAGCAAGTTTCACATCCTGGATAACATAAGTCTGATTCCATTTCACATTTCCCTTTGCATCCGTACAATGTGCGCCATCCTTACTATATGTAAGAATTCCGTTTTTCAGGCGGACATCTATGGCATCTGACGAGGTCTCCCTGTTTACAGAGGACAAGGTATCATATCCTGTGTAAATATGCCGTTTTGCCTGCACCACTACCAGTGCCAGCGCCGCTCCCAGTGCCGCCGCTGCCAGAAGCACCCGGTATACAATGGTCAGTTTATGTTTACGGATCTTTTTCTTATAGTCATCCTGATTCTTTTGCCGTTTTTCTTTTTCTTTCAGATAATTTTTAATATCTGCTGCCATGCATTTATTTCCTTATGTATCCTTATATCCTACTATTGTGTAACATTTACAGTATACCATAATCTTACCTTTTGAAAATAAGTTTTTTACGGCAGAAGGATTTCCTGTCCGATTTTGATATCATCCGGATCTGTGATTCCGTTCAATGCACAGATTTCCGGCACTTTTGTATTGTTTCCGTAATTGCGTAAAGAGATACCGATCAATGTGTCACCTTTCTTGATCGTATAAGCCGTCGGCTGTGCCACAGCTGCCTGTGTCTGTGGTGTTTCCGATTCCACTGTCACTTCAGGTGTCGGTTCCGGTGTCGGTGTCACTTCCGGCTGCGGTTCTTCTGTTACCTCTGTTGTGTCTTCCACAGCAGCTTCGGTCACCATCGTCTCCGGCGCAGCGGTCTCCTCTTTAGTTGTCGTATTCTCTGCCATGGCATTGTTTTCCTGCCGCAGTGCATCTTCCAGCTTGTCCTCCGCCACGAGTGTGCTGACCTGGTTCTGCTCCTCCACCGCATCCGGTAATTTCTGCTCCATGAGGCTGCTCATCGCCTGCCTGGCCGTCTCCCCCAGGGATTCCCCGGTGTTTTCCTGCCGCATCAGTGCCAGTGCCATAACGCACAGCAGTACGAACACTCCCGTGGCCGCCATCTTCATCCGGCGTAGTCCCACCGTAGGCATGGGAATGATGTTATCTCTACGTTCTATTCGTCCGGCATATTCGGCATGCCCGGCATGTACGTTTTCCTGTCTCTGTCTGCGCTCTTCCTGCCGCTTCTTTACGACCTCATATTTTTCCTGATCTACCTTCTCCGGTTCCGCTTCCTCTCCCCGATTCTCCAGCATGTACGCCAGCATGCTGTCATTTTTTTCATAAAATTGTGCATAGCCTGCCACATACCTGCAGATCTCCTGCTCACAGATACGGAAGCCTTCCACCATCTCTCCGTTCAAAATCTGATATCCTAAAAATGTCATTTCCGGAAAATACTTTTTCCGCAGCTTCTCGATCTCCTGCTCCTGTGCCTGGGACAAGTGCCGTATCGGTTTTTGCAGAAAATTCAGTTTTGCCGAACCATAGGCGAACAGATAAGCCACACCATTCTCCGTCGTCCGTCTGCCATACAGCGCAATGGCAATGTCTTTGTTCTGTGCCATTCCGTTCATTTGTTTTATGTAAGATACCACATAATCTTCCACATAGACTCTGCAGTGCTTGTCCGCCTCTCCGATCTGCGTTATATTTTTCGGTAATTCCATACAAAAAACACCTCCCATGCCGTTTCTATCAGTTATCACTAACTATATCATCCGCACAGGAGGTATTTTAGCGTTCTTTGTCGCGTCCTTAAAAAAACACTTCGACAAAGTTTGCATAACTATTTATTTACTCGAATTTATATACGGTCACAGAATCATAATCACCATTTTCCCCACCAAAGATATAAGAAGGGAAATTCTCATGATGAATGGTATCCGGATAATACTGGGTCTCCAGGGCGAATCCGCTTCTATTATCATAGGCTGCGCCTGCTTTTCCCTCCTCCGGTGCGATAAAGTTACCTGCATAGAATTGTACGCCGGGCAATGTGGTATATACCTTCATCACTCTGCCGCTCTTCGGTCCTTTCGCAGTCGCAATGTGCTTCAGACTGCCATCCCAGTCATCAATGCAGAAATTATGGTCATAGCCACCCGTCAGCTTTAACTGTTCAAAGTCTGCTTCGATATCTCTTCCGATCTTCTTCGGCTGTGTGAAATCCATGGGTGTACCTGCCACTGCGCAGATCTCACCGGTAGGAATGGATCCCGGTACCACCGGTGTGAAATGGGAAGCTCCCAGCCATAATTCATGGTCTTCAATTCTGCCGGTGCCTTGTCCGTCCAGATTAAAATAGGAATGATTGGTCAGATTAAAAATAGTCCGTTTGTCACTGGACGCATGATAATGCAGTCTTAAGGCATTCTCCTCGTCCAGGGAATAGGTTACGGACACCTTTTTATGTCCGGGGAATCCCAGATATCCATCCTCGTCCTCCAGAGAAAAGGTGACACTGTTATCTCCCGGAACCGCATCCCAGATTCTCTTATGGAAGCCCAGTTCAATATGTGTGTGCAGGTTGTTGGGTCCGTCATTTTGATCCATCCGATAATCCACACCGTCTAATGTATATGCTGCCCCTGCGGTACGGTTCGCACAGGGTCCGATCACTGCACCGAAGAAGCTGTAATTCTTATAATAACGGTCCACGCTGTCAAAGCCCAGTGTCACATCAGCTGTCACACCTTGCGCATCCGGTACCAGGATTCCTACCAGATTCGCACCGAGATCTGTTACCTTCGCCTGCATTCCCTTGCTGTTGCTCAGGGTATACAGAGAGATCTCTCTCCCTTCGGGGCTTTTCCCAAATACACTTTTTGTTACTGCCATTGTCTTCTCCTCCCACATTTATTCATTTTCTCTGCTGCTTATAACTCCACTCTGCCTTCTAAGGCACGGAGCAATGTTACCTCATCGATATATTCCAGATCACCACCCACGGGCACTCCGCTGGCAATTCTGGTCACCTTGATCCCGGTCGGTTTGATCAATTTACTGATATACATTGCCGTAGTCTCGCCCTCCAGGCTGGAATTGGTCGCAATGATCACTTCCTGCACATCTCCCTGCAGGCGTTCCATCAGTTCCTTCAGCTTGATATCACCGGGTCCCACGCCCAGCATGGGCGAGATGGCACCATGCAGGACATGGTACACACCTTCGTATTTGCCGGTCTTCTCATAGGCTGCCAGATCTCTGGTATTCTCCACCACCATGATCGTATGATGATCTCTTCTGGGATTTGCGCACACCGGGCAGATTTCCTTATCTGTCAGGGTATAACACTCCTTACAGTACCGAACATTGGCTCTGGCCTCGATCATGACATTCGCCAGTCTGTCCACACGCTCCTTGGGCATATTGATCAGGTGAAAAGCCAATCGTTGTGCGGACTTACTGCCAATCCCGGGCAGGGCTGCCAGTTCATCTATTAATTTATTGATCTGTCCGCTGTAAAGTTCCATTAGAAAGGAAATCCTCCTAAGCCTCCGGTCATTTTGCCCATGAGTTCGGCATTGGCTTCGTCAGCCTTGCGCAGTGCCTCGTTGGCTGCTGCCACGATTGCATCCTGTAATGTCTCAATATCCTCAGGGTCCACGATCTCCTCTGCCAGTTTGATGGCTGTGATCTCTTTTTTACCGTTGATGGTCACTTCCACAGCTCCGCCGCCTGCGGATGCAGAGAACTCCTTGGTCTCTAATTCCTTCTGTCCCTCTTCCATCTGGCGCTGCATTCTCTGTGCCTGCTTCATCAGATTGTTCATATTACCGGGCATTGCGCCTCCGGGGAATCCACCTCTTTTTGCCATGTTACTGTTCCTCCATATCATTTATGATTGATTTCTCCGTGCTACGCATTCTCGAAATCATAATATATTCGCATTTCGGACTATCGTCCTGCGAGTGAGTTATTATTATATCTTACCTTATCTGTAAGCCTGTCGCAATCCTAAATTCATGCAGGATCACTCCTCTTCATCGATCTCCATGTTGATGACTTTGCTAAGATCTACGTAGTTGTCCTCGAACTGGCGGTTACTTTCCACCGTCTGGATCGTCACTTCGATCTCCTTGCCGGAAAAGTCGGACAATAAAGCCTCCAGCTGCTGCTTATTCTGCTCGTGGGCTTCTCCCTTGAAATAATCGGAAGCCAGTCCATCCTCCAGCACCACCATGAGCTTATTGTCTCCGCCCAGGCTCAATCTGGCATTTTTCAGATACATCTTCATGGGATTCTCCGCATTGCCTACGATGGCCGGCCATTTCCGCACGATCTCCTGTACATCCTCGGGGATAGCCTTGGGCAGCTCCGGTTTGGGTCTCGCCGCGCCACCCTGCGGTCCCCCCTGTACTCCGGGAGCTCCGGCAGGCATTTGTGCTGTAACGACAATACCGTTTTCCACTTTTTCCTCTACCTGACGGATTCGATCCAGGACAGCTTCCTGATCTGTCTCCATCTCCGGCTTGCACAGCTTGATCAGCGCGATCTCTACCAGGATACGCTTCTGCGCTGCATAGCGGATCTGTCCGGACAGTTCGGAGAAAATATGGATATAGCGGATGATCTGATCCATGGAAAGCATGGAAGCCTCTTCCTTCAGATTCGCCAGATTATCCGTGGACATATCTATGACATCCTCCAGATTATCCGCTGTCTGTACCAGCATCAGATTCCGCAGATACCAGGTAAAGTCCGTGACGAACTGCACCAGTTCTCTGCCCTGCATGACGATCTCTTCCAACAGTTCAATGCAGCCTAACACATTCCGGTCCATGACGAAGCGCAGCAATCTGCTGAACACTTCCGTATCCACTGCCCCCAACACATCCAGGGTCATGTCGTAGGTCAGCTCCTTGCCCAGATGGAAGGCAATACACTGATCCAGAAGGCTTAGCGCATCACGCATGGAACCGTCCGCTACTTTCGCAATGTAGCGCAGAGCTCTGTCCTCCACCTGTACCTGCTCCGTGTCCATCAGTTCCTTCATGCGATCCGTGATGGTATCAATGGAAATTCGTTTAAAATCATATCTCTGGCAACGGGACAGAATCGTAATGGGGATCTTGTGCACCTCTGTGGTCGCCAGAATAAAAATAACATAAGAGGGCGGCTCTTCCAGAGTTTTTAACAATGCGTTGAAAGCTCCGGGGGAGAGCATATGCACCTCGTCGATGATGTAGACCTTGTATTTTCCCTCCGCCGGGGAATAGGATACCTCGTCGATGATCTCACGGATATTGTCCACACCGTTGTTGGAAGCCGCGTCGATCTCGATGACATTCATGCTGGCTCCCGCCGCAATTGCCTTACAAATACGGCATTCCCCACAGGGGCCGTCCTCTGTGGGGTGTTCGCAGTTCACTGTTTTCGCAAAAATCTTCGCCACCGTAGTTTTACCGGTACCTCTCGTTCCGGTGAACAGATACGCATGGCCGATCCGGTTCGCCCGTAGCTGATTCTTCAGTGTGGTCACGATATGATCCTGACCTTTGACATCGGAAAAAGCATCCGGACGGAACTTCCGGTATAGCGCTGTATATGACATGTGTTTTCTCTCTTCCTAACTTTGTTCTGCCGTGAAGACTTTCTTAATCGCCAAAGCAGATGCCCAGCATCTTCGCCTCCTGCACGATGGTGGCATCGGGATCCACGGTCTTAAGCTTGCCCGCTACATCCTCTAACGGAACTCTTACGATCTCACGGTTCTTATAGCCTACCATGAAGCCGTACTGGTTGTCCAGGATCAGCTTGCCTGCCTCGGAGCCCAGACGACTGGCGAATACTCTGTCATAAGGGCAGGGGCTTCCGCCTCTCTGCATATGACCGGGTACGGTGACACGTACTTCTCTGCCGGTCTTCTCCTGGATCTGCGCAGCCACTTCATAGGATACGGAAGGGAACGGATATTTTTCCATCTTTTTCTTGTAATCTTTTTTCGTAAGGGCTGCATCCTCTTTGGAGATAGCACCCTCGGCTACCGCGATGATGGTAAAACGGCAGCCTTTTTTGTCTCTGTCTTCAATTTTCTCGATCACCTTATCGATATCATAAGGAATCTCGGGAATCAAAATGATATCCGCGCCGCCGGCCATGCCTGCATTCAGGGTAAGCCATCCTACCTTATGTCCCATCACTTCCACGATAAATACTCTGCCATGGGAAGCCGCTGTGGTGTGGATGCAGTCGATGGCATCCGTCGCAATATCCACTGCGCTCTGAAATCCGAAGGTCATATCGGTGCCCCACAGGTCATTGTCAATGGTCTTGGGCAGCGTTACGATATTCAGGCCTTCCTTGCGCAGCAGGTTTGCGGTCTTGTGAGTACCGTTACCGCCCAGGATCACCAGGCAGTCTAACTGCAGCTTGTAATAATTCTGCTTCATGGCTTCGACCTTATTCAGTCCGTTAGGATCCGGATCCTGAATCGTCTTGAAGGGAGTACGGGAGGTTCCCAGGATTGTTCCGCCCTTGGTAAGAATACCGGAGAAATCCTTGTCCGTCAGCATTCGGAAATTACCGTAGATCAGTCCTCTGTAACCATCCAGGAAGCCATAGATCTCCACCTCTTCCTTACCGTTCGCCAGGGTTTTCACCACGCCTCTCATAGCTGCGTTCAGGGCCTGACAGTCACCACCGCTCGTTAACATTCCGATTCTCTTCATCGTAGGATCCTCCGTTTCTATATTTCATTATTTTTTCTTGCGTCTGCTATATCTATCCAACACTTTGAATCGTTATTTCTATTTTAATACATTTGTTTTCATCTGAAAATAGTTTGTTGTAATTTCCAAAAGATTTCGATATCCTGCAAACAAAAAAAGAGTAACCGGAGCTCTCCGGTCACTCTGCATTGCCATCTCTGAAAAATGTATCCAGTTTTCCCAGACATTTGATCAATGTCTGCATTTCTTCCTCGTCCAGATCCCGAATGATCGTATGGATCATTTTCCTGTGGAAATCTCTGTGGTGGAAAAAAGCTTTTCTCCCCTTCTCTGTCAGGGTCACCAGCACCACACGTTTGTCCTGTGTGCTGCGGTTACGCTCCAGGTAGCCTTTTTTCTCCAGACTGTTCATATTCGTGGTCAGGGTTCCCACGGTGACGTGGAGTTCCCCCGCGATCCGGGACATACTCTTTGGTTCCTCGATGCCGATAGCCTCCAGAATGTGCATATCATTATTCGTAATATCCTTGAATTCTTCTGTTATGACCGCCTTTGCCTCTGCATCCATCACGTTATGGAACAGGTTCACCAGCAGTTCATTCAGCACCCGGTTGTTGCTCTTCTCCATAGTGTCCTCTACGATATCTGAAATATCTCTGTCGTATGTCCGAGATTTTTCGAAGCTGCCTTCTCCGACAGATATCCATCGTGTACGGCGCTCCGAATCATTTTCAGTATATCGTCTACCAGGTCATCACGCAAGCCCCAATCGTAAGTCCGGCGCCGAATCCCGCCAGAACGATGCGGTCACCGCGGTGCAGCTTTCCCTGCCTGTGCAGTTCATCCAGAAGCACCGGAATGGAAGCGGAGGACAGATTGCCTACCCGCTCCAGATTTGTGGGAAATTTTTTGCGATCCGCATGAAGGCGTTTCGCCACTGCATCAATAATACGTGCGTTGGCCTGATGTAATACGAACATATCAATATCCGGCACAGCAAGTCCGGCATCTGACAGCGCTTCCTCGATGCACTGCGGTACCCGTCTGGTAGCGAAACGATATACTTCCTGTCCATCCATTTGAATATAATGTTCTCTGTCGTTCGCCGGCTGGTTTTGGTCAGTTTTTGCCGCTGAAGTCCTTGCATAGGGGGTTGTCAGTTCTCTCGCTCCACATTGCAGGACTCCACCGCCGGTGCCGTCGGAATGAAGCGCCCGTCCCAGAATGCCTGCTGCAGGTATCCGTTTCTCCTCTGTCTCCGCCAAAGCGTTACCGTATTCCACCGCTCGGAACTCTGCCTTGCATCGTTCTACGACTACCGCTCCGGCACCGTCTCCGAACAGAATACAGCTGCTCCGGTCCGTCCAGTCCACCAGCTTGGACAGCACCTCACTGCCGATGATCAGTGCATTTTCTGCAAGTCCCATCCGCAGATAAGCATCCGCAGTATTCAGGGCAAATAAAAATCCGGAACAGGCCGCATTCACATCAAAAGCCAGTGCATTCACTGCGCCGATGTCCGCCTGCACCCGGCAGGCACAACAGGGCAGATACTGCTCCGGAGAACAGGTTGCCACCAGGATCAGGTCGATCTCTTCCGCTCTTTTTCCTGCCTGTTCCAGTGCTTTACGGGCTGCTTCTGACGCAAGTGTCACAACTGTCTCCCCAACAGACACATGACGCTCACCGATACCGGTTCTCTCGCGGATCCATTCATCCGAGGTTTCCACCATCTGCTCCAATTCTTTATTTGTAACAATCCTTCCCGGAAGTGCACTTCCGGTTCCGGTGATTCTTATGGTCCTCACGCCATTTCCTCCATGATATCCACTGTTCTTTCTATTTTCTGCGCCCTCCAAGCATTGCTGCCACAGAACAGCAGCCCGTTATCCACATCTCCCGTTGCTGCATTGATCAACGCTCTGGTGATGCAATAAGGCGCCGTCTTCGGGTCGCAGGTCTTAATGCAATGTCTACATCCGGTCATAAACCGTTCCCCGGATGCCGCTTTTTCCAGAAAAGCATTCCGTATGGCTCTCCCCGGCATTCCCACAGGGCTTTTCACAATGACAATGTCTTCTTTCCGTGCGCCGAGATATGCCTGCTTATATGCATCCGCCGCATCACATTCCCGTGTGGTCACGAACCGGGTACCCATCTGTACCCCCGCAGCCCCGAGGGACAGGCAGTGCTCCAGATCCCTCCGGTCATAAATACCGCCCGCAGCAATCAGAGGAATCCCCAGTTCTGCCGCCTGCCGGATCATTGCCGTAAGTTCCTTCTCATATGTCTGCGGTGTATACGCATCCAGTTCTTCCCGCTTAAATCCCAGATGTCCTCCCGCCAGTGGTCCCTCCGCCACGATAAAGTCCGGCTTTCTGTCGTATTTTTTCATCCAGTATTTCGTGACGACCGACAGGGCACGGGGGCTCGACACGATCGGCGCTAACATCGTCCGGTGGCTGCGCCCGGCCATCCTATCCTCCGTCTCTGCCACGATTCCGGGCAGATCTAACGGCAGTCCGGCACCGGAGATAATACAGTCAGTACCTGCCAGCACTGCTGCCCTTACATAATCCTCGTAGCGTTGTGTTGCCACCATGATGTTGACACCGACGATACCGCCTCTTGCGATCTGCCTTGCTTTTTCTATTTCTTTTCCGATAGTACGCAGATTACAGGCGATGGGATCTCTGTCAAAATCCGGCTCCCGGAAACCGATCTGGGCAGTAGAAATGATGCCGATCCCACCTGCCGCAGCCACTGCTCCCGCCAGACCGGACAGGCTGATTCCCACACCCATGCCTCCCTGGATCACGGGAATATCTGCATGTAATTCCCCCAGGATCATTTTTCCGTGCTTCATCCCACATCACCTCTCGTTACCGCTTTAATACTTGCGAAACCTTTCATAACGTTCCTCTGCGATCTGTTCACCGGTCATGCCGGTATATTTTTGCAGAAATTCCTTGATATGTTCCTTGAGATACCCACCGATGGCCTCCACGGTACTTTGGTCTGCCCCGCCGTATTCCGGTACGATCCGTTCGATCACACCAAGCCGTTTCAGATCTTCCGAAGTAATATTCATGACTTCACTGGCTTCTCTGGCACGGTCAGCATCCTTCCATAATATAGAAGCAAAGCCTTCGGGAGACAGGATCGAGTATGTGGCATTTTCCATCATCCACACCTCATTGCCTACCGCCGTAGCCAGTGCCCCGCCGCTGCCGCCTTCTCCGATAAGGATACACAATACCGGTACTTTTAAGGCTGACATCTCCAGCAGATTCCGGGCAATAGCCTCGCCCTGCCCTCTCTCCTCCGCCTCCACACCGCAGAAAGCTCCCGGCGTGTTTACAAAGCTGATAATGGGGCGGTGGAATTTCTCCGCCTGTTTCATCAGGCGCAGTGCCTTACGATACCCCTCCGGCATGGGCATTCCGTAATTGCGTCTGGCACACTCCGCAAAATCCTTGCCCTTCACATCTGCCAGCACCGTGACCGGCTGTCCGTCCAGGAATGCCACTGCACCTACCAGTGCTTTATCATCCCCATAATAACGGTCTCCGTGAGCTTCCACTACATAATCGAAAATGTAGGGAATATAGTCGGTTGCTGCCGGTCTGTCCACTCTCCGGACGGTCTTGACCTTTTCCCATGCTGTTCTGGGGAGTGTCAGGAATGACCGTTCCTTCACAATCTCCGTAGGTTCAAAATGGAAGTCAATATTTTTCTTAAAATCCGCATAGTTTCCTTCACTGCACCGATGCGTTGTGATCAGGAAATATAAGGTCTTCTTCAGATTCTCCCGACGGACGATACCGTCCACAAAACCATGCTCCTGTAAAAATTCCGCTGTCTGGAAGCCGTCAGGGAGACGCTGTCCCAGAGTCTGCTTAATGACTCTCGGTCCTGCGAAGCCGATCAAGGCTCCCGGTTCCGCCATGATCACATCTCCCAGCATGGCAAAACTGGCCGTTACACCACCTGTGGTGGGATCCGTCAAAATAGTCGCGTAGAGAAGTCCTGCTTCTCCATGGCGTTTGATCGCTGCGGCGGTCTTTGCCATCTGCATCAGTGACACGATTCCCTCCTGCATTCTCGCACCGCCGGAACAGCAGAATAAAAATACGGGCAGCCGCAATTCTGTCGCCTTTTCAATTGCCCGGGTGACTTTCTCGCCGACCACATGTCCCATACTGCCCATCATAAATTTAGATTCGCAGATGCCGATCACAGCTTTTTCCCCGTAAATCTCGCATTCACCTACGGTCACAGCTTCTTTTGTGCCGGATTTTTCCCTGGCCTCCGACAGTTTTTCTTCATAGCCCTCATATTTCAGTGGATTGCTCTCTTCTATCTCCTCGAACCAAGGCTGAAAGCTTTTCCGGTCTGCCACCATGCGGATCCGGTTGTGGGTCTTTACCCGGAAATAATAACCACACTCATAGCAGACATATTTATTTTTCGCTGCCCGGTCTCTGTTTATCATTTTCTTACATTTCGGGCATTTGATCTCTGTTTCTATCGTTACATTTCCCATACTTGCACCTCTTATCCTGCAATATTCATCCTCTTGCCCTGACAAGTCTCCCTGTCTGCCGGATATGCAGGCTGTTGTATCACTTTACCGCAAAGGTAAGCTCTGCTTTCGCCGCCAGTTTTCCATTCACCGTGGCGATCGCTTCCCCGACACCTATCGGTCCCTTACTGCGGATAATGGTGGTCTCCAGTTCCAAGGTGTCTCCGGGACGCACCATCTGTTTGAATTTTGCCTTGTCAATCCCTGCAAAATAAGCTGTCTTGCCTCTGTTCTCCGGCAGAGACAGGATTGCCACCGCCCCGGTCTGGGCCAGTGCCTCCAGGATCAGTACTCCGGGCATCACCGGATTTCCCGGAAAATGTCCGGCAAAATACGGTTCATTGAAGGTTACGTTTTTGCGTCCCACCGCTCTGACACCAGACTCCAGCTCCTCGATAGTATCGATCAGCAGAAAGGGATGTCTGTGGGGCAGGATCTCCATGATTTCCTGTGTGTTATATACTGACATGATTCCTCCGTTCCGCAAATAGCATCTTGCCAGCAGATGCCCCTTCGCATTCCGTTACGATTATTCCATGTACTTCTTTAGCAAGAGACTGGCATTATGTCCGCCGAAGCCCAACGAATTGGTCAGTGCATAAGGCACCTCTTCTTCGTAGCTGTCTCTGCAGTAATTCAGATCCAGTTCCTCCTCCGTCTCACGCAGTCCCACGGTACGATGGATATAGCCTTCCTGAATTTCTTTTACGCAGGTGACGAATTCCACTGCACCAGCTGCTCCTAAAAGATGCCCTACCATGGATTTGGTGGAATTGATCTTCAGATCATAAGCATGTTCTCCAAATACGAGCTTGATAGCTCTGGTCTCAAACAGGTCATTATGATGAGTGCTGGTTCCGTGTGCATTAATATAAGTAAGCTTCTCCGGCGCCACACCGCCGTCTTTTAAGGCATTCAGCATGGCGGTGGCTGCTCCGCTGCCGTCCTCCGCAGGGGAGGTAATATGGTAAGCATCCGAAGAACAGCCATACCCGATCAACTCCGCATAGATCTTCGCTCCGCGTCTCTTTGCATGCTCCAGTTCTTCCAGCACCACTACTGCCGAGCCTTCCCCCATGACAAACCCATTGCGGTCTTTATCAAAGGGAATAGAAGCTCTCTGAGGATCTTCACTAAACGACAATGCTGTCAGTGCGGAAAATCCGGCAATGCCGATGGGTGTAATAGAACTTTCCGTTCCTCCGGCTACCATCACGTCTGCATCACCGTACTGGATTGTACGATATGCTTCTCCGATGGAATGTGTACCGGTTGCACAGGCAGTCACAACGTTCAGACTCTTGCCCTTCAGCCCATAGGCAATGCTGACATTACCTGCTGCCATGTTGGAGATCATCAGAGGCACCAGCATGGGGCCTACCCTGCCGGGGCCTTTCTCCTTCAAGCGGTCATATTCCCGCTCCATGGCCTGTAAGCTTCCGATGCCGCTTCCCACACTGCAGCCCACCATATACGGATCTTCCTGTTCCATAGTAAGACCTGCATCTGCGATCGCCTGTCCTGCAGCTGCTACTGCGAACTGGCAGAACTGCTCCATTCTGCGGGCGGATTTTTTGTCCATATATTGTGTAGGATCAAAATCCTTCACTTCCGCCGCCAGCTTACAACGGTAATCCGCAGTATCAAAATAGGTTATAGGACCAAATCCGGTCTTGCCTTCTTTGATACCATTCCAGAATTCCTCTACGCTGTTTCCAATAGGAGTGATGGCTCCCATACCTGTTATTACAACTCTTCTATTTTTACCCATACGTGATATACTCCCTCGCGTCCTGACTTATTTTCTATCCTGCTGTATCGTTAGCGGACATATTTTTCTATTCTGCTTTCCTGTTGCCGGACATAGTTTTACATCGCCATACCGCCGTCCACGCACAGCACCTGTCCGGTGATATAGTCCGAGGCATTTCCTGCCAGGAACAGAACCGCCTGTGCCACATCCTCCGGTCTTCCCATTTTCTTAAGCGGGATCTGTCCGACCGCATTATCCTGTACCGCCTCCGGCAGCTTGTCTGTCATATCTGTCCGGATAAATCCGGGTGCCACGGCATTCACACAGATATTCCGGGATGCCAGTTCTCTTGCTACGCTTTTCGTCAGTCCGATCAGCCCTGCCTTGGATGCGGAATAATTAGCCTGCCCGGCATTCCCGACGATACCACTGACAGAAGAAATATTGATGATTTTCCCATATCTCTGTTTCATGAAAGTCCTGCCAAGATGCTTGATCATGTGAAACGCACCCTTTAGATTCGTGTCTAGCACAGCATTGAATTCTTCTTCCGTCATCCGTACGATCAGATTGTCCCGCGTGATCCCGGCATTATTGACAAGGATGTCAACTCTGCCGTATTTCTCTGTTACCGCCTTTACAAAGGCTTCACTCTCTGCAAAATCTGCAACATTACACTTCACAGCCTCTGCCATGCCGCCGTGGCTTCGGATGTCCGTCATCACTGCTTCCGCTGCCTCTGCAGAACCATTATAATTAATGATCACCGTGGCTCCTTCTGATGCCAGTGTTTGTGCCACTGCTTTTCCGATGCCCCGTGATGCCCCTGTGACAATAGCAACTTGTCCTGTCAGACTTTTTCCTGTCAGCATGCCAGTTCCTCCATCACCCGGTCCAGATCCTCCGGTTTCTCGATATTGTATACTTTGACATTTCTGTCAATTTTATGGACGAAGCTTGTGAGTGTCTTCCCCGGGCCGATCTCTATGAACGTGTCCACGCCATCCGCGATCATGCGCTCTATGCTCTGGGTGAACTGTACGGGACTGGATACCTGTTGTTTCAGCAGTTCCGCAACCTGTGACGCATCTGTCACATAATCCGCTGTTACGTTGGATACATAAGGAATCCAAGGGGTTGACAGCTTGACGCTTTTCAGTTCTTCTGCCAATTGTTCTCCTGCATTTTTTAACAGGGCTGAGTGGAACGGTCCGCTGACCTTTAAGGGGATACAGCGTTTTGCACCTGCTTCTTTCAGCGCTTCTGATGCCGCCTCTACTGCATCTGCCTCTCCGGTGATCACGATCTGTCCCGGGCAGTTATAATTTGCCACCGAGACGACTTTGCCGGTTTCTTTTGCTGTCTGTTCGCAGATTGCTGCCACGGTATCTCCGTCCAGTCCTAATACCGCTGCCATGGCGCCTCCTTCCGGATAGGCCTCCTGCATATAGATACCACGCATCCTTATGATCCGGAACAGGTCCGGCAGTTCCATCACACCAGCAGCAGCCAGCGCCCCATATTCTCCAAGGCTTAAGCCTGCTGCCATCTCCGCTTTCAGACCCTTGGCTTCCAGTACCTTCAGGATTGCGACTTCCATGGTAAGCATAGCGATCTGCGTATATTCTGTAACGTTGATATAAGGATTTTCCTCAAAGGTCAGCTGCTCCATAGAGTACGGATGTCCGCTATCCGCCTGCTTTTCCCGTTTATCCTGCCAGTATAGATTCTGAAGCACCTTGTCTGCCAGCTTCCATACCGCCTGTGCTTCCGGGTAAGTATCATGGAATTCTTTTCCCATTCCTATGTACTGAGATCCCTGTCCCGGGAATAAAAATGCGATCTTGCTCATTCTTGTCATCTCCTATTACTATGTGATACGATTTGTTCCCCTCATTACAGCACAGTTTCTATTGCACCGTTTTCCACATACACTACGCCACCTGCCGCTGTTCGAAATCTGTTGTCAGCGGCTAGCTGTCGCTATGTTTTATTTATGCTGTCCTTGTGCCGCTATGCACTCCTGCGCCTGCTGCACTGTTTCTTCAATAATCTCACGGCAGGTCTGTTCTCTGCGGATCAATCCTGCGATCTGCCCAGCCATCAGGGTTCCATTTACGGTATCACCGTCCTGCACTGCCTTCCTAAGAGATCCCAACGTCAGCTTTTCCAGCTCCATGAAGTCTGCGTTTTCCTTTTCCAGCTTCAGATACTCTCTGGTCATCTGATTACGCAGGGAACGCACCGGATGTCCGGTAGACATTCCCGTCACCACGGAATCGATATCCTTTGCCTTGATGATCTGATTCTTATAATTTTCATGAACAATAGATTCCTTCGATGCTACGAACCGGGTTCCCATCTGGATTCCCTCGGCCCCCAGCATAAATGCCGCCGCCATGCCTCTGCCATCGGCGATACCTCCGGCTGCGATCACCGGGATAGACACAGCATCCACCACCTGCGGCACCAGTGCCATGGTTGTGGTGGAACCGATATGTCCGCCGCTCTCCATGCCTTCCGCCACTACGGCGTCTGCTCCTGCCCGCTCCATCATCTTCGCCATAGCTACACTTGCCACCACCGGGATGACCTTCACTCCGGCATTTTTCCACAGCTCCATGAATTTTCCGGGATTTCCCGCACCTGTCGTTACCGCTTGTACTCCTTCTTCCACAACGATCTTCGCTACTTCCTCTGCGTTGGGATTGAGCAGCATGATATTCACGCCGAAGGGCTTGTCGGTCAGCTCTTTACATTTGCGGATTTCCTCCCGGACGACCTCAGGCGGAGCGGAAGCGGCACCGATGATGCCTAAGCCTCCGGCATTCGATACCGCTGCCGCCAGCTTATGTTCCGCCACCCATGCCATGCCGCCCTGGAAAATGGGATATTCGATTTGTAGAAGTTCCGTGATCTTTGTTCTCATTGTCTTTCTGATCCTTCTCGTCGTTCTGCGTTATATTACATATTCTGATGATACCAGGGTCAAAAGGTCTAAGCCCACATGAGCTTGCTCATAAGTGGGTGAAAGACCTTAGGACCCGCCCCGATATGAGCATAAAAGTGGGATGATAATCCCACGATATGCAGTTCTTACGCCTGCTCCTGAATATATCTGATAACATCACCTACTGTTGCCATATTTTCCAATTCCTCGGAAGGAATGGACACACCATATTCCTCTTCAAATGCCATTACCAGTTCAAACAGATCCAGGGAGTCCACTTCCAGATCCTCCTTGAAACGGGTCGCCTCCGTGATCTCTACATTCTCCTGGTTTAACTGTTCTCTGATGATGGCTGCTACTTTCTCTAACATGTTTTTACTCTCCTTATGCATTCTTTTTTAATATTCTGTCTTTGCCGCTTTGTTCTCTTCGGCACAATTGCTTTGGCTTCGCTATATCGTACAGCATTGCCCTGCGAATACTTTGATTATCAAAGTATTTATTTGCAATATACTACTTAGATGTTGTTCTGTCAACATCTTTTTTTATAACTACCGCTTTCAACCTTATTATCACGTAGGCAGTAACAATCTCATTACAAAAGGTTTTTTCGTTTCTCCCCTTGCCAAACCGGCATTTTTCAGATAAAATAATCTACGTTGTAATCTTTTGGAGACGTATCGAAGTGGTCATAACGGGGCGCACTCGAAATGCGTTAGCCCTTCTCGGGCACGTGGGTTCAAATCCCACCGTCTCCGCGCATAAAAAAGCCGGTAATCTGCGAAAACAGACTATCGGCTTTTGTATTTTAGAAAAATGTGTTACGTCTCCCGCAGGATCTGCATGATCGTATCATAGTGCTCCGGATCGTGCGGGAAGGTGCAGCCCGAGCAATCCTTGATCCGTCTGCCGTTTTTCTCAAAATACCGGGGATTCCCCGGGCAGTGCTCCATGCGGTACATGGGGCAGTAACAGAACAGGCAGTTAAACTCCGTAAGGCCCTTGTGGCAGGGGAAATATTTACAATCTTTATTCTCAAAAAAGCGATAAGAATTTTCCATTTTCAATACCCACATCCTTCCATAACCTGCAAGGTTTGCGCCATAGCGCAAACTTGTGTATGAAACATAGAACTTCTTCACGAAAGAGCCTTTGCTCTGAGTGATTAGAAGTTCTTTTCACACTTCACACTACACTTCTTCCGCCATGCACATTCCATGGGCAATGCCCTGCTCTTTCAGCTGTTCCTCCAGCTGGTTCAGAGCGTCATCCTCGTCTTCTGCGAACACCATCGCCCGATAGGCCTCCTCAGATCCCTCCGGCGCCAGCGCCGTCACCTCATACATCTGCATGATTGTTCCCTCTTTCTCTTCCGATACAATTATGCCAAAATATTGCATCGTTCTTCTATCAACTTCTCAAACTGTTCTTTTATCTCTTCCGGCAGCATAGATTCCCTGTTCATTTTTTGATAAACTTCTTTCATGGATACCAGTTTTCCTATCATCTTTTCTGCAGAATTATGTGCTATACCGCATTTTCCCGCAAAAATATAGAAATCCTTTTTTCTAAGGTTCATTTTCTTCCCATTGAGAGTTAACGCAAGTTCCTCTTCATCCTCAGGCATGATCAGATTCACCGGAAGCATATCATACGCTGGTGAAAGCGCATACTCTCCGCTTCCCTCCTGCGTCTCCAACAGGGAAAAATTTTTCAAATGCATATCGGAATTTCCAATCAGGAATGAAAACACGATTCGTAAAAACAGTTCTGTTCTGTCCAGTCCCACCCTTGTTGAATATCGTTCTACGATCTTTTCACATCTTTCATAAGAGCCTCTGTACTTGTCCTCGGTCAGTCTCAGATCTAACTGGCAGAAATCTTCCATTGCCAGCATCCTGACACTGTCCTTTTGAAACACTCTGTCAATCCTTTTCGTGATATAAGCAAATCCATCCTTTAGCTGCAACAGCGCATGTGGTACCGTAACAATCCCGGACGCATCTGCCATGCACATTACCAGTTGTTCCGCCTCCGGCAACGCTCTGAATTCCGGAACCTGCGGTTTCAAAATATATCCCGTCGGATAGTTTACCAAAGTCAGCCTCGTTTTCTTCTTATCCGAGAACAGTTGCAATGACATTTTCCGCTGTACTCCGGGAACTGTATATCCACGGTTTACCGTTTCATTTGCCAGTTCTTTCAATTTTTCTTCATCCAGATCCAGCTCCGGTATCCTGTCGCTTCCGAAAAAATGTCTGACACAGCTTTTATGCCATCCCCGCTTCTCATCTTCTACCGTCTGCAGTTTTTTCCAGCAGCACAGACAATTCATTCCTTCTTCTCCCTTATACTGACATTGCCGATCGCGTCCCGGCAGGCTACCGCCAACAGTCCAAAACGATCTTTCACATCAATCTTCCAGTTTCTGCTTACCACGCCCAGAAGCCATCCCTCCGGAATCAGACCGTCAAAAAAAGAAAACAATGTTTTCGACTGGTATGGTTCCTGTCGGATCGGCATTGTAAGAGATACCGCACTGGCATCTTCTCTTTTTCTGTATTCTTCATCATAGGAAAAAAGATAGCCTTCATCTGTCTCGGAAAGTTCTCCGGCATACGCATTCCGGATATATACCTGAACACTTCTGAATATCTCCATAATATTCTTACCCTCTTTCCTTTCTGCCCGGCACAGCTTCCATGTCGAACATCGCCAATGCGATATTTACTTTATCCATCCGCACGGTCTCTTTCCCCTGTTCCAGATCTCTGACAAAGCGAAGTCCCAATCCCGAACGCATTGCAAAATCTTCCTGTGTCAGTCCGGCTGCTTTTCTATTTTCTTTTATAAATTCTGCAATCTTATTCATTATAATATCCATCCTAATTATCACCAATTATATACCCGTTCGGGTATATTTTCAAGTTCTTTCGTTATTTTTATACCCGATAAGGTATATTTTATCCATTTCTTTTTTAAATTATACCTCATCGGGTGTAATTTATTTTTTTGCAAGCGAAAAGCGCCACTCCGGGGAAGGGTGCCGCTTTTCAGGAGAGATTTATGTATTGAATGTTGCTGGCGAAATATTAACCCTTGACACTTCCCATTGCCACGCCCTGGACAATGAACTTGGAAAGGATCAGGTACACTACGATAACGGGGAAGATGGAGAATGCAATCGTTACATACACCTGACCCATATCGAACTTCAGGAAGTCTGCGGAACGCAACTGAGCGATCAGGATAGGCAATGTCTTCATCTTATCGTTATGCAGGATCAGTGCCGGTGTGAAGTAATTGTTCCAGCTGCTTACAAATGTGAAGATCGCCTGTACCGCGATGGCGGGCTTCATCAGAGGAAGCACGATAGTATTGAAAGTACGGAACTCACCGGAACCGTCGATTCTCGCTGCCTCTACCAGCGACAGGGGCAATGCGCTCTCCATGTACTGCTTCATATAGAAGAAAGTAACCGGAGCCGCGATTGCAGGAACGATCAAAGGAATAAAGTTATCTTCCAGTTTCATGTCTGATACTAACTGCAGGAAACCAAGTGCGGTAACCTGTGTAGGAATCGTCATGACTGCCATGATGAAAGTGAACATAAACTTTTTGATCTTAAAGTCATATACATGAATTGCATAAGCGGTCATGGTGGAGAAGTAGGTACAGAGTGCTGCGCTGCACAATGCTACGAACAAGCTGTTGAACATGCCTCTTACGATGGGTAATGTTCCTGCCATAACTCCCTGCCAGTTTTTCAACAGGTACGTGCTGGGAATCGGGGTAAAACCTTTGGTCAGTTCTCCGTGGGATCTGGTTGCGTTTACAAACAGCACATAGAACCAGAACAGACACAGGAAGCTTACCAGTATCAATACTACATATGCAAGAATTCTTCTGGCATGGATGCCCATACCTTTTTTTGTTTCGTTTGTTTCGATACTTAACATGTCTGCCACCCCCTATCAATCTTTCTTGTTGGAGAACTTGAATACAACGAGACTCAGGAGACCTGTGATAATAAACAGGATCACGGAGAGTGCACCGCCCATACCATAGTTCTTACTGAACAGATGCTTGTTCAGATACATGATCAGGGTCATGGTAGATCTCATAGGATCACCGGTACCATTGGTCAGGATCTGAGGTACATCGAACATCTGTAAGCCACCGATCAGGGATGTGATCATTACGTAGATCAGAATCGGTCGAAGCAGAGGTAATGTAATCTTAAAGAATACCTGTGTAGAAGTGGCACCGTCTACTTCTGCTGCCTCGAAAAGGGATGTATCAATACCCATCATACCAGCCATCAGAAGGATGGTGGTATTACCGAACCACATCAGGAAGTTCATAAATGCTACCAGGGATCTGGTACTCCATTCGTTGGAGAGGAACTTATAGGGTTCGCTGATCCATCCAAGCTGCATCAGGATCTCATTGATCGGTCCGCCCTCAGAGAACAATGTGAAGAACAACATTGCAAATGCTGCTGCCATGATCAGGTTCGGCAGATAGATCACTGTCTTAAAAAATCTCTGTCCTTTTAATCTGAGGCTGGGATCCGAGAACCATGCGCCCAGTACCAGAGATACAATAATCTGCGGAATAAATCCCATGATCCACATGATCAACGTGTTCTCGGTATAAATCCAGATATCCGGATTTTTGAAAATTGTAATAAAGTTCTGTAATCCGACAAAGTTGGGACCGATCTGTGTCAGTCCGGAACGATAGTTCTCAAAAAAGCTGTAATAGAATGTTCTGAAAAGTGGAACTAACTGGAATATCAGATATACTACAATGAAAGGAATCAGGAAAATATAACCCCATTTATTGTAGCTTACCACCTTTCCGCGTTTTACCTTTGCCATAAATCATTCCTCCCTTTAGTTGCCATGCATACCTTCTGCATAGATTGTCGTGCCATAATTTCCGATAAGGCTCGCAGCAGATCTCTTACTTGCATTTTTTACTTATAAAAAAGCTTCTGCCAGCCTTCTCTTTTTCTTATTTTTCTTGCTTTTTCCATTTTTTTGAGAGAAAAACCGTACCCACCTGACCAACCAGGCAGGTACGGCTCTCAATTACTTATTTTCAGCCAACTGCTTATCTAATTCAGATTAGTGAGTAAGCTCAGGATACTTCTCTTCTACTGCTTTGTAGAACAGATCCAGCGCACCATCCAGATCAGTCTTGCCTTCGAAGTAGTTCTTCATAGCATTCTGGAAGCTCTCGTTACATCCCTGATCGTAAGCGGACAGATTGCTCAGATCGATCTTCTCAGCACCTGCGCAGTACATAGCCAGAGGGTTCTGACCGCCCAGTACTTTGCTGGAGTAAGAGGTATCTGCTGCCATAGCTTCCATTGCAGGTACGTTGTTTACGAAATCATTATCATCTTTAACGATGTCGGTCATGATATCGGTATCGGTGGTCATCTTCAGGATGATGTCCTTAACAAGGCTCGCATTGTCAGTGCCCTGTGCTGCACATACCCAAGTACCGCCCCAGAAGAAGCCCTGAGGTCCTTCGGTAGCGCCCCACTTACCGGCGTTAGCGATAGATCCGTCAGTATCTGCTGCCATAGAGAAGTCTACGAACCAAGCGGGTCCAAAGTAGCAGAATACCTTACCATCGGGATAGAAGCCTTTGCTCCAGTCATCAGACCACAGATCGTAAGTATTGGTTTCCTTAGCATCAACCATCTTCTTGGAGTCCTCAACCCACTTCATGATGTTGTCATCTACTACGATCTTGCCATCCTGTACCCACTTACCGGATACGTTGTTGGAGTATACACGATAGGTATCGTTAGCAGAAGAAGTCATGAAGTAACCGGCTTTCTTCATAGTCTCAGCGGTTGCGGTAAAGGTATCCCAGTCAACTACTGCCTTCTGAACCTCTGCAGGATCATCAGATCCAAGTACTTCCTTAGCTACGTCACGGCTGTAAATCAGGACACCGGGGCAGCCCTGCCATGAAACGCCCTTCAGAACGCCCTTGGAATCTGTAACGATATCCTTGGTGTACTGATACTGATTAGCCAGATCTGCATCGGTGATACCCAGATCAGCGATAGGCATGGTGTAATCGGTATCTACGTATTTCAGAGCGTAGTCAGCCTCGATCAGGAACATATCGATCTTGTCATCAGTTGCTGCGTCAGCCTGCTTTAACAGGTTGGCATCCAGATTGTTCTGGTAAGCGTTGTCATTACTGGGGGTAATGTTCCACTTAACAGTTACATCACCGATCTTACCGGTGGTACCGTCAACCTCTTCATATCCGGGATAGTGAGCGATCAGACGGCTCTTGAACTCTTCGTTCCAAGCATAGATGTTGAGGACTTTTCCTTCCTCAGCTGCAGGCTCAGCTACCTCGGTAGAAGCTGCTGCTTCGGTGGATGCTGCGGGTGCTGCCTCGCTAGAAGCTGCTGCAGGAGCATCGTTGCTGCTGCCACAGCCTACCAGCATGCTAGCAAGCATAGCGGTTGTAAGTAAAGCACTAAGTACTTTTTTCTTCATGTTTGTTTCCTCCCATTTTTTGTTGAATGTTTGTTGTAAGTGCTTGTTGCATTTATCTTCATATGGTTGCGGTTGCGGCGCTTCCATATAAATGCCTGATTATTTGTCTGTCGGAATCTGTGCTACCGACTTGCCTTCCACTACCTTACCGGGTACTATGACCTGTTCGATAATGGTGGTCTTAGGTCTCTCTATGAGGCTGATCAGTTCTCTGGCTGCCAGGCAACCGATCTGTTCGGTATCCTGCTGGACTGTGGTCAGCCTGGGCTCCAGCTGTCTTGCGGACTGAATCCCATCATATCCTGCCACCGAGATATCTTCGGGAATCTGTAACCCCCTCTCCCTGATAGCATTGATGCCTCCGAAAGAAGCAAAGTCATCCGGATAAATGATACATGTCGGTGGATCCGGAAGATCCAGTAATTCGTTAGTCACACGATAGGTCGTGGCAGTATCTCTGTAAGCTGCTTCTCTGATGTACTCATCGGGAATCTGTAATCCCAGCCGTTCTGCCGTCCGGTAGAAGCTGGATAACCGCCCCGAGGTAACTGCTGACATTGCGCCGTGGATATAGGCAATTTTCCTATGTCCTCTACTATATATGTATTCCAGCAGTTCTTTCATACCTGTCACATTGTCCGACATGATCGCGATACGATTATTAAACAAATAGTCAATGGTGACCACCGGGATGGAACTCTGTACTAATTCGATGACTTCGGGATCTGCAAAATCGATACAAGCGAGTACCACTCCATCAAAGCCTCTGTACCTGCTGTGTTCCAGGTAGGACATCCGATCCGGACGGTTCTTGCAGCTGTTAATAAATGTAATGTCGTAACCGCTCTTCTCTGCTGTCCTCTTGAAGCTGTCCAGTACACTGGAAAAGTAATCATGAGTCAGGCCGCTTTGTGCTTCATCTACGAAGAGGACTCCGATTCCGTAGGTTCTGTTCGTCTTCAATGCTCTGGCGGAAAGGTTCGGGGAATATCCCATCTCCTTGGCTACCCGTCTGATATTTGCTTTGGTTTCTTCTCCAATGTCCTTGTGGTCGTTCAGTGCCTTACTGACAGTTGCAACGGAGACTCCACAAATCTTGGAAATGTCTTTCAATGATGCCATAGCGTTCTCCTGTTCCATGTCTTCGTCATTTCATCCGACCTGTTTTGTAACTTAATCGTTTTCGTAGTTTTAATATATACCACCTTTGAGCATTTTGCAATACTTTTTTGCAGTTTTTTTCTAAAAAGTATCCACTTTGTCTATAATCAACAATTTCAAATAGGAGTTTTTGTACATTTGGCTTGTACAGCAATTGTATTTCTTCTATATAATGGCAAAGTATGCGATAACGTTTGCTATTATTTCGTTTCGTAAATCCTTTTTTTCGGAGTCCGTTTTGTTTTGTATCTTCTGTCCATGTTTTTCTTGCGTATTTGTATATATTGCGCATTTTGCAGGCTTTTTCAAGATTCGTATTGCATTTTCAGCATTGCTTCTGTATAATACAAATCAGAATTTCGGATTACTTAATCGTTTGCTGAACATTAAGCAATCCGCAACGAAAAAACAAACACTCAACATACAACAACATGAAAGAAGGAGATTTTCTTATGAAGTATGGTCATTTTGATGATGTGCATCAGGAATATGTCATCACTACTCCCAAGACTCCGCTTCCCTGGATCAACTACCTGGGCTGCAACGAGTTTTTCAGTCTGATATCCAACACCTGCGGCGGTTATACCTTCTATAAGGATGCAAAGCTGCTGCGTCTGACCCGTTATCGTTACAACAATGTACCGGCAGACATCAACGGCAAATATCTGTATATTAAGGATGGAGATACCGTATGGAATCCCGGCTGGCAGCCTACGAAGACTGAGCTGGATTCTTACGAGTGCCGTCACGGTATCGGTTACAGCCGTTTCACCTCTTCCAAGAACGGTGTTAAGGCTTCCGTGCTCTCCTTCGTTCCTCTGAATGATAACTGTGAGATCTCCCAGCTGACTCTGACCAACGGAAGCTCCGAGGACAAGAAGCTGTCCGTATTCTCTTATGTAGAATGGTGCCTGTGGAATGCTGACGATGATATGAAGAACTTCCAGCGTAACTTAAGTACCGGCGAGGTGGAGGTACAGGATTCCACTATTTACCACAAGACCGAGTACCGCGAACGCCGTAATCATTACGCAATCTATTCTGTAAACACGAAGATTGACGGTTTCGATACCAGCAGAGATGCTTTTCTGGGTGCATACAGAGGTGCGGATTCTCCCGAAGCGATTGAGAACGGCAAGTGCACGAATTCCATGGCAAGTGGCTGGTCTCCCATTGCTTCTCATCAGATCAATGTAGATCTGGCAGCCGGCGAGAGCAAGACTTTCATTTTCGTACTGGGTTATATCGAGAATCCCGAAGACGAGAAGTGGGAGTCCTATGGCGTGATCAACAAGACCCGCGCGAAAGAAATGCTGGCAAAATACCAGACCGACGCCCAGGTAGAAGAAGCTTTCGCAGCGCTGCAGGCTTACTGGAAACAGTTACTTGCCCGTTACACGGTAGATTCTGCTGACGAAAAAGTAAACCGTATGGTCAACACCTGGAACCAGTATCAGTGCATGGTAACCTTCAACATGTCCCGTTCCGCTTCTTATTATGAGTCCGGAATCGGTCGTGGTATGGGCTTCCGTGATTCCTGCCAGGATCTGCTCGGCTTCGTACATCTGATCCCGGATCGTGCAAGAGAGCGTATCATCGATATCGCTTCCACCCAGTTCCAGGACGGCAGTGCTTACCATCAGTACCAGCCTCTGACCAAGAAGGGCAACTCCGATATCGGCAGCGGCTTCAACGATGATCCTCTGTGGCTCATTGCAGGCACCAGTGCTTACGTAAGAGAGACCGGTGATACCTCCATCCTGACCCAGATGGTTCCTTTTGACAACGATATGAGCGTGGCTGCTCCTCTGATGGATCACTTAAAACGCTCCTTAGACTATATCATCAACCACAAGGGTCCTCACAATCTGCCTCTGATCGGGCGCGCCGACTGGAATGACTGTCTGAACCTGAACTGCTTCTCTGCTCATCCCGGAGAATCCTTCCAGACCTTCGGTCCCAGCGAAGGACCTGTGGCAGAATCCGTATTCATTGCCGGTATGTTCGTAAAATACGGTGAAGAATATGCTCAGCTGTGTGAGCTGATGGGCGATGCCGATGAAGCTGCCCGCGCACGCAAGGAAGTACAGGCAATGTACGATGCGATCCTGAAGGATGGCTGGGACGGCGACTGGTTCGTTCGTGCTTACGATGCTTACAGTCACAAGGTAGGTTCCAAGGAATGCCGCGAAGGTCAGATCTACATCGAGCCTCAGGGCTTCTGTGTACTCGCCGGTGTCGGTGTAAAGGAAGGGCTGGCCGAGAAGGCACTGAATTCCGTAAAAGAAAGACTGGATACCAAGTATGGTGTCATGATCTTACAGCCTGCATACACAGAGTATCACCTCGAACTTGGTGAAGTATCCTCTTATCCCCCCGGATACAAGGAGAATGCCGGTATCTTCTGCCACAACAATCCCTGGGTATCCATCGCAGAGACAGTTCTTGGCAGAGGTGACAGAGCTTTCGAGATCTACCGCAAGACCTGTCCCGCATACATCGAGGATATCAGCGAAATTCATCGTACCGAGCCTTATGTATACTCTCAGATGGTAGCCGGTAAGGATGCAAAATTCCACGGCGAAGCGAAAAACAGCTGGCTGACCGGTACCGCAGCATGGACTTTCGTAAATATCTCCCAGTACATCCTGGGTGTATACCCTACTCATCAGGGATTATCCGTAGATCCTTGTATTCCTAAGGGCTTCGGCGATTTCTCCATCACCCGTAAGTTCCGTGAGGGCACCTATCACATTCAGGTGAAGAACCCTCAGAACGTGGAGAAGGGTGTAGTATCCATGACCGTTGACGACAAGGCTGTTGATGGACACATCATCCCTTACGAAAAGGGCAAGGAAGAGTACAACGTAGTTATTACGATGGGCTAATTCCTTTCAAAACGATTTCTATCCTCCTTAAAACCCCGGCAGTTGTTGTAACTGTCGGGGTTTTGCATTGGATATTCGTAGTTTGCGCTGTAACGTCTGCTTACGGCCTGCTCGTCCTTATGGTGCGATGTTGTAGATATTTTCGCAGATTCCCGGTGGGACTTGATCACATACCGAATGACTGTCAAATGATAGTATCTTCTCCATTTTTCTGAAGCAGCTTGCGGTATGTGGCATCCATTCCCAATGCCCCAAGCGGCGCTGTAATGAGGATCGCCAGCACCGCCACGGACAGAACGATCTTGCCGCAGGGCAATCCCATGGCCAGGGGCACGGAACCGATGGCTGCCTGTACGGTAGCTTTCGGCAGATAAGCGATCATGCAAAACAGGCGCTCCTTTTTACCCAGTTCCGTTCCCAGCAGGCACAATGCCACACCGACAGAACGGAACACCAATGCCAGCAGGATCATGCCTACCGCTGCCAGACCGGCTTCCATGGTATAGCGGATGTCCACCGCAGCGCCTACCAGCACGAACAGCACCACCTCCGCTGCCAGCCACAGCTTGCCGAACTTGGCAGACAGCCTGCCTGCGACTTCCTGAGGTGTCCACATCTTCAGTACACAGGCCATGCTCACCACTGCTAATAATCCGGAAAAGGCAACCATTCCCTTTAACATCGTCTCCAGTGCCATTAATAAGAAGGATAATCCCATAATAATAATGACTTTCATGCTGTTGCGCACATAACTGCCCTTCCGATATAACAGTTCAAAAAGCTGTCCCAGCAGCCATCCCACCAACGCACCAAACAGCACACCGGTCAGAATTGACACCGGAATATTTGCAAAATCCAGTGCATTTACATGTCCGCCCTGCGCCATTCCGACAAAGGTGGAAAACAGTACTATGACATAAATGTCATCGCAGGAAGCTCCTGCCAGGATCATCTGCGGAATACTTTTCTCCGTGCCATAGCCGTTCTCCATGAGGTGCACCATCCGTGGCACCACCACAGCAGGTGACACTGCTGCCAGTACCGCACCCATGACCGCCGCATCCACTCTGTTGATATTCAGGATCATGGGGGCAAATATTACAAAAGCAAGCAATTCACAAGTAGCGGGAACGCAGGACAGCATGACTGCGGAACGTCCTACTTTTTTCAAATCCTTCAGATCCAGAGATAATCCGGCCTTGAGAAGTATAATGATCAGCGCGATCTGTCGCAGCTGTGATGAAATATTCAGAATCGATACATCCAACAGGTTCAGCACATATGGTCCCAGAATAATTCCGGTAAACAACATTCCAATAATGCGTGGCAGGTGAATCTTCTGACAGATTGCTGCCATAAGAAGTCCCAGCAAAAAAATCAGTCCCAGTGATGTAAGCATAAAAATTTCCTCCATTTTCTCGCAGCAGGACGTTTTGGATTCCAGCAAAAAGGCTGGTGTCTCCTGCATATTCTGCAGAAGTCATCAGCCAAATAAAATCCTATTTCGGCGGTTCGAAACCTAAGTTTCCGGGAGAACCTCATTCCCGATGTTTTTATTATATACTAGAAAATATCCGCCGTCAACGCATCCCCGAAATCCTCTGCTGGAATCTCGAAATCAACAATTCCCACTGCATACGGCTGCAGTACATACTGTCCGGATTCAAAGGCAAATCCATCTCCCGTAATGCTGAAGGTCGGGCTTGCCGGTCCATTGCCGGTACCTGCAATGTCCGCTCCATAGATTTCCTGATAGATAGTATCCATATTTTCCGTACCATCTAACACTACCAGTTTAATACTCTTCTCATAATCAGGGAAGAAGCAGTCATCCGTCGCCTGCATCTCGGCAGCTTTTTTCGTCACCAGTTCCAGTGCTTTGTCACGGAAGCTGTTTCCGAGACTGTCAAAGGTGATTTTTTCTCCTGTCTGCGTATAATAGTTTCTGTAATCCTGTATGTACCAGCCATGCGCTCCCTGATCATATCCCTCATTGCCCCATACCACGCTGATCACCTTGTCATCTGCACGGATCACCTGAAATGAAAGCTCTTCATAGCTTGTCACTCCCGACATCTCGCCCTCATAAACTGTACCGAAATCACTATTGTTGATACTATCCAAAAAAGTTTCCACATACGCGTTCAGATCCTTTTGGATCTTGTTCTGCGCTTCTTCATTACCTTCTATCGTGATCGTCGGCACCTGATAGGTATAGGTGTATTCTCTTTCCGCATTTTCCGGATCACTGCTGCCTTCAAAATCCTCTGTGGTAATCTCCACTTTACCGGTTGCAGTAGTCTCGGTCTGCGTCTCCTGCTGCGATGCAGTCTCCGCCTCTGCATTTTCCTGCACGCTTTCCTCCACGTTCTCAATCGGGGTGCCGGTCACCTCCGAGATCACCGGAGATTCCGGACTTCCGCATGCAGTGCATGTAAACAATAGTCCTGTAAGTAATGCTGCCAATAATTTCTTCTTCATATTAATCTCCCTTCCGTAGACAATTCCTTCCGTCGGAGGAATCGCAAATCAAATTTTAAATTTGATTCTGCGACACTATTTTCCTCCCAACGTCAATATATACCGTCTCTGCATCATAACTGCATCATATTCGAACAGTGGAATTTAGTCTGACATACTACATTCCAGTGGCTTGTTTACTATACAGAAAAACAGAGAATTTCGCCACGAATTACTATGATTATAACAGAAATCCATTATTTTTTCTCTAAAATCATTCGATTTCAGGCAACTTTTAAAGACACGGTGGAATTTACCTGTACACTGGAATTTAAAAAATCAAGTCAGCAGAAAAATAAAAACGAATGGTCCTCCCAAACCATTCGTTTTTATTTTCGTTTTCAATTTCCCGTCTTATACTTTTTCTCTTTTTATTGTGCCCACGTCTTAGTTCAGATTCATTCTCTGACCCACCTTGATCACATTCAGGTTCGTGATCTGTGCGTTTCTGCGAAGCAACTCTGTCAGGGTCATATGATTCCTCTGTGCGATCTTGGAAAGTGTATCTCCTGCCTTAACTATGTAATTATCTTCTGCAAACCATACGCTTTCGGACGGTCTGCGCTCCGTTACTGTTACCAGATAATTACCACCTCGCTTTAACGCGAACATGGACTGTCCATTAGAAGTTACGGTAAAGGATCCACAGTACTCCAGGCGACCCTTTTCTGCATTGTAGCGGTACATGTTTGCAGTCTTGCCTGCATTTTCCTTACCTACATTTACATGAATATTCACATTCACGCCAAAGCTGCCGGTGTCCTTAATCGCCAGTTGTCTTGTAGGTGCGGATGTCTTAGCAGTTACAACATTTGCAGGAATATTATTGCTCGCCTGATCCACTGTCAGGTCAATGTTCTGAATCTTAGACAGATCTTTATTTTTCAGATCCTGACCACTGATACTCATCGCTATACCATTTCCACTATGGAATGCAACCGTTACGTTGGTACCCTTAATGGTATTCAGTACCTTCTGCGGAACCTGTACCTCACCGGTACATACCATGTTCATGTTAACCGTTGCAATCGCTGGGTTCTGTGTGATTTCTGTAACCTTATCCTGTACAGAACTGCTTACTTCATTCCAGTTCACAGTCTCCGGAGCGGAAGAAGTGGCTGCACTGCCAGAGCCATTATCATTGCTATTGTTGTTATTATTATTATTTTCAGGCTTACTGTCATCCTGCTTCGGTTCATCGGGTGTTACAGTAATATCCCCGGAGGTTCTTCCGGACATTCTTGCACCTACACCTTCCGGTACCTCATCGGTCAATTCAAGGAAGCCATTCATATTGATGGTACCGTCTGCATTTCTGGTAATACCACCATCCTTCAGCGCAGATGCTGTATCCAGACTCTTGAACCAGGAAGCAGCTGCCTCCTTACCATTATTATTGACAGTCTTACTGCCATCAAAATAGTAATTCGTAACACCTTTGACATCTGCAGCATTCTGTGTTCCCAACAGTTTAAACTGCTCAGCCACCTTGTTGGACACCTTGTAGGATAAAATACCGTCTGCTGCAAATGCTGTATTTACAGCGGTGTTGGTGTAAAATGCTACATTGTAACTTTCATTATCGAATGTTGTGCTACTGTATACCTTAATATCAGGACAGCTGTTAGAGTCAATACCCTTTGCCTTATTGGCAAAAGCAACAGAATTCTTCAGTACATGAGCTCCCGGCATACTGTCGCCACCCATTTTGAAACCATTACCATTGCCGGCATTGATCTCTCTGCCATTCTCATCTAAAATATAGCCATTTTTGAATGCCACACAGTTCTGAATCGTTACCACTCCAATGGAACCACTCTGCACTTTAGCGAACAGATCCCATCCATCATCGGCATTGTATGCTGCGATACATCCGTCGAATACGTTGCCCTGACCTACAGTCAGTTTTGCAGCGAATCCATCCGCATCCTCATAACCCTTATCTGCATTCAGATAGGAACTACAGTTCAAAATTGTGTTATGAGCTGGCCACTGATTAAATTGATCAGTGCCAAGATAACGGCTGATCTGTATACCTGTGTTACCATTTTTATATGCTTTGATCCGATCCAGTATATTATGGTTACCGGATACCTGAATACCCTTCTGGGCATCTGCCGATCTGGTCACATCGAATCCCTGGAAATACCAGTAATCGCCTGCCAGTATCATACCTGCGCATTTTCCGCCAAAGTCAAATACAGGTCTTGAGTCCGCCTCAGGATCAGCGATCATATAGATCATAGCATCTGCAGTACCATTGATTCCACGTTCTACTTTTACAGTACTGGACAGATCGTAAGTTCCTTCCTTGATCAGAATCTTCTGTCCGGGTGCCGCGATCTTCACTGCGTTGTAGATATCCATAGGATCATCCCTGGTGCCTGCTGCATTCGATTTACCATTCGGACTCACATAAATATTGTTGTTCTCTACTGTCTTATATTCTACAGTGTGGTTAATAGTCACCGGATCATAGGAAGTCATTAACTTAAATTCGCCGGGTTTGTATTCCTTATCCGGGATAAAGTTGATCGTAAATGTGTTTTTGCCACTGTTCAACTTCAGAGCTACCGTTTCCTTGGTCAATGCTTTGAATTCCTTGTTCAGGACTTCTTTTCCGTTCTGATCCTTCACGACCAGAGTACCGTCAGCATTGCCATAGTATACCAGATTATAATCCGCAGAATTGGAGAACACAGGAGATTCTATCGTATTGATCGGATATACATATTCAATCTCTCTTTCCTCTGCTTTTTCATCATCCGCAGGGGTAATCGTCTTCAGATCAATATTGCTTACAGTAATTCTCGCATTTCTGGAAGCAAAGAATCCAACATAAATATTGTCTTTATCAATCTGGGTCAAAGAATTTCTCTCCAGATCATAGTAACGTACTTCTTTGATTACTTTGTTATCCTTATCTAAATATCTCAGATAGTAACCTGTGTTGTTTCTCTGAATCTGCAGTCGGAAGTCAGTCAACGGATTCTCCAAGCTTCCGGTAGGCTCTGCTTTTTTATTCCAGTTACCCACAAGATTATAAGTGCCAGGACCCTTAGTTGCCGCACCGGTCTCCAGTGTTGTGGTCTCACTGACATAACCTGCAGGCATCGTAATGGTTCCATTTTTAATTGCAGCAACATCATCTGCTGTTACACCAAGTCTGGAAATCGCACCCAGACCAAGTTTCATAGATATCTTGTTTGCAGAACTATCAGCAGTTACGTCCTCGCCATCCCAGTAATACTCAACCTTGGTAGCAATCGCCTGATAAGCATTGTTCCAGAATGCGGTTCCATCACCATTCGAACCAACTGCATCCGCAGCCATCATACCGAAGCCTTCCTGTCCATTGGAAAGCGTCCAACTGTCTACATGAATATCTGCTGTCAAAGTAAAGTTCTCAGTCTCAGGATCAATTGCCGTATAATAGAAAGTCAGTCCATCCGTAGATCCGGGTACAATCTTACCTTTGCCACCTTCACTGTATACCGTTACCTTACCGTCATTTGCATTTCCGATAACACCATTATTCTTAGAATCCGTACTGGAACCGTATGTGGATACTCTCCAGACTCTCTGTGCCTCATCCACTACTGTCACCTCTGTGGTACCTTTTCCGGAGACGTCCTCTCCTCTGACTGCTACTACGGATATGGTATACATATTGCCCACTGTAAGACCACTTATGGTTGCTGCGGTAGTGGTACTCTCTGTTTTATTATCCGTTCCTTCTACAGTCACTACGTATTTCTCAGCTTCTTTTACTTCGCTCCATTCCAGTGCCACGGCACCTTTTCCTACATTCGTAGCGCTGGAGATCTTCGGTGCGGTCAGTGGAAGTACGAAATCTGCGTTCATGCTGTTGCCCGCCTTGTCCTCTTCTCCGTCACGGATTGCTTTTACCGTAAAAGTATAAGTTCCGGATGCTGCGGGGGTAAAGCTTACGACTGCCTCATTGCCTTCCTTGGAAGGCTTCGCAGTTCCGATAACGCTTCCTTCTGCATCGCTCATAGCGACTTCGATCTTGTCCGCGCCGTCGTAACCGATGTTGGTCTTTACGGTCACATCCACTTTACCGGCATTCTGTACCGCGCTGATAATCTCAGGGTTCTCTACAGTAGACCAGTCTGCGCGGGCAGGCTTCTCTGTGCTGCCTGTGGTCTCTGTTACGATTACTTTAAAAATGTAGTTATTATTCTCCAGACCTCCCAGGTAATAAGTTCCAGCCTCTGTTACTTTCAATACAGAAATGCAGGTTGCATTTTTCGCCAGGGTCTCTCCTGTCTTCGCTACCACGGTTCCGCTTCCGGTAAGCAGTGCCATCTGGCGGTTGTCGGCTCCGCCTTCCACCCAGTACACTTTAACTTCTGCAGCTCCGGTGGTCTTGAAGCTTACTCCGTTTTTATTATTGGTAACATCCAGTTTTCCTCCCAGATTGATTCTCTGGGTGAATGCCGTTCCATCTTCAAAGCTCTTCTTACTGCCATCTACCTTAGATTTTGAGCTCCATAAAATCGTAAAATAATCATCGGTCCCGGCGCTCTGCTCTTCTCCGTCCTTCTTGGCTCCGTTTGTAAACTGTGCCAGATCCGCGGCATCTAGTACATACTGTTCTGCATCGCCGGCAGCATCCTGTGCACTTACGGCAACATCTTCCGACAATAATGCGATCTGTGCCTCTTCGGGCACACTCTGTGTATCGTCTTGTGTATCCGCTGCCTGCATTTCTGTCGTTTCGGCATTCTCATTTCCGGACACTGTGGTTGCTTCCGCTTCCACAGCAACCGCGTCAGTCTCCTCTGCCTGTACTACCACGGAAGGTGTACCCATTCCCGATAATATCATGGCACCTGCCAGCAGTAATGCTAACCAGCGCTTTCTCTTTTTACCCTGTCTGTTACCCAACATTTCCATACCTCCATCTGCTTTGCGTGCAATACACAAATGGTAACCCCTCCATTTGCTGTTTTGTAACCGCTTACAACGCTATGCACTATATATTATCACTATCGCTTTACATTAGTAAACTATTTTTTGTACATGTTGGATATTTTTGGAAGTTATTCATAGAATTTTTGAGCAATTTTTAGTCACTATTTTTGCGCAGTTTTCTGATTTTCACAAAAATGCACAGTTTTGTTATTTTGTTTCTATTTTTATAAAGTAAACGCTTTCATGTGAAATGGATTAAATTCTGTATCTTTGACTTGGCAAAAGTTATATAGAGTTATATAAGAAAGCATTAAAATAGGTTGTCTTTTCAGGCAACCTATAACCATCTCTCTATTATTCCACGCCCCGCAACACAACTTTCCCCACATATTTCCGGACGAGTTCCGCCATCTGTTCCAGTTCCTCCCGCGAGAAAGCACCGAACGCTTCCGCACCGCCCGGCTTAACAGCATTGCTTTCTGCTGTCTGTATCATCCGGTACAGGCAGTTATCATTCTCCTGATAACTCTGCAAGTAGTATGCAGGACACCCTTCGATCCATCTGCCGATCTCCTCAAATTCTCCCACGGTATGGATTCCCTTTACCACAGTAGTTCGGAATTCATAGGGAATTCCGCTGCTTTTCAGGATACCGATACTCTCCTCGATGCGAGAGATATCCATATGTGGCAGTCCCGCCGCCCGGGCATAATTATCTCTGGAAGCCTTAATATCCATCGCCACATAATCGATCAGGTGCTCCTGTAACAATTCCCACAATACTCCCGGCATATACCCGTTGGTATCCAGCTTAATGGGATACTCCAGCTCCTTGATCTTTTGCAGGAACTTGCGAAGGTCCCACTGCAGAGTCGGCTCTCCGCCGGTGACGCAGACGCCCTGGAGGATTCCCTGCCTTTTCTTCAGGTAGGACAGCACTTCCTCTTCCGCGACGGAGGGCTGACCCGCAGGATCCAGTACCAGTTCCCCATTGTGGCAGAACGGACAGCGAAAATTGCAGCCTCCTGTAAAAACAGTGGCTGCAATATGTTCCGGATAATCTAATAAAGTTGTCTTGTTAAAACCATGTATTTCCATACAGTATTCCCTTCGTCCCCACAGGGACTGTATGACTCTTTCTTACGCCCTCGGCATGGCAGAATCCCGTACCACCAGTTCTCCGTCGAATACACAGTGCTGATGCTTCGCTTTTTTCCCGATAATGTCAAACAGAATCCGGGCGGTCTCTCTTGCCATACTGTCTACCGGCTGCTTTAAAGTGGTCAAGGATGGGATAACATATTTCCCGATTTCCACACCATCAAAGCCTGTCAGGGAAATATCTTCCGGTACCTTGTATCCGGCATCAGACAATGCTTTTCCTGCACCGATTGCCAACATATCGGAGATCGCGAAGATCGCCGTGCACGGAATCTGCTTCTCCAGGAATTCCTTCGTCACCATATAGCCATTCTCCAGGGAGTAATCTTCCAAATCACTCCTCATAGGCAGGATCAGTTCTTCTCTTACTTCTATTCCGTTATCCTTCAACGCCTTTTTATAGCCCTCCAGACGCAGCTTACCGATGGAAGCATCCGTTTTGCGGGCACAGAGGATTGCAATATCCTTATGTCCGTTCTTGCACAGATAGTCCACCATCTTGTAGCTTTCCTTGGTATCATCCACGGTCACGGAAGAATAGGTATTACGACTGAATCCCTTTGGTAACATTCCGGTAGTGCTCAAGATAAACGGTACATGAAGCTGTGCCAGTTTTTCCTCGCTGTGGACCAGATAACCGCCAAGGAAGATAATGCCCCGAAGCCTTTTTTCCTTCACCAGCTTCAGCGCCACCTCCACTTCGTCCTCGTCGTAATCGACATGCTGCAAAACCATGGAGTAGGACTTTTCCTTGATCTCTTCTTCCAATACCTTGATCATCTGGCTGAAGAAAGAGTTGTTAATACCTTTGACCAATACTGCAATTGCCTTGGCATCCTGACGTTTCAGGTTTCTTGCGCTGTTGTTGGGTACGTAGTTATTCTCTTTGATTACCCGCATGATCGTTTCCTTGGTCTCAGGATTGATGTCCGGGTGATTATTTATGGCACGGGATACCGTGCTGACGCCGACACCGCAGATTCTGGCAATGTCTCTGATCGTGATTTCCTCCATGGAGTGCAACCCTTTCTAAGCCTACAGACTTATCTGCCGTACAGCTTCGTCATGCTGCGGATCCGCCCTGCAAGCTCCTTTGTAAAATCTCCGTTCCCCATTCTCCACATCCAGTTGATGCCAAGTGTGGAAGGAATGTTGATGCGGGCCTCCGATCCCAGTCCGAGATAATCCTGCATGGGAATGATCGCCATATCCGCTACGCTGGACATTGCGGCACGCACGAATTCCCAGGGAATCTGCTCTCTGGGAATCGGCTCTCCGTCCGCATTTTTCAGACGCAGATAGTCGTCACAGAGCTTTTTATCAGCTCCCTTCAAGGTGTCATACCACCCCATCACAGTATCATTATCATGAGTTCCCGTATATACCACGCAATTATGTGTATAATTATGCGGCAAATAATCACTTTCCTCACGGGAATCAAAAGCAAACTGCAAAATTTTCATACCTGGATAACCGGATTTCTTTACCAATTCTATCACCGATGGTGTCAAAAAGCCAAGATCTTCTGCAATAACTTCTTTTTCTCCCAATTTTTCCTTCATGGTACGGAAAATATCGTATCCAGGGCCCTGTTCCCAGTGACCGTGCTCCGCAGTGGGTTCCCCGTAAGGAATCGCATAATAAGCGTCGAATCCACGAAAATGATCAATACGTACCACATCATAGCGCTCAAAGCAAGCTGCCAGCCGCTGCATCCACCAGGCATAACCGGTCTCTTTGTGGTGTTCCCAGTTATACAGAGGATTGCCCCACAGCTGTCCGGTGGCAGAAAATGCATCGGGAGGACATCCCGCCACTGCTACCGGCTCACAATTCTCGTCAAACTGGAACAGCTCCGGATTTGCCCAGGCATCTGAGCTGTCAAATGCCACATAAATGGGAATATCCCCGATAATCTTGATGCCGTTATCGTTGGCATAGGTCTTTAGTTTCTCCCACTGTACCTGGAACAGATACTGCTGGAACTGGTAAAACGCGATCTCTTTCGCATATTTTCTGCGATATTTGTCCATAGCCGCAGGAGTTCTCAGTTTGATATCATCCTCCCAGGCTGCCCAGCAGATACCGCGGAAGCCGTCCTTGACTGCCATGTATAATGCATAATCCTCCAGCCAGTACGCATTCTTCTGTACAAACTCCTGAAATCCCGGATCCTCTTCGATATGACTGTTGTCAAACGCTTCTTTTAACAGGCGGAAACGGCTCTTGTAGATTTTGCCGTAATCCACGGAATGAATGTCGGTACCGAAATCGTAAGCATTGCACTGCTCTGCGGTCACATAGCCTCTCGCCACCAGATCCTCAGGATCGATGAAATAAGGATTCCCTGCAAAGGTGGAGAAGGACTGGTACGGAGAATCTCCATAGCTGGTCGGGCCTAACGGCAGGATCTGCCAGTATGCCTGACCTGCTTCTTTTAATCTGTCAATGAATTTGTATGCTTCTTTGGAAAAGCAGCCGATTCCGTATTTGGAAGGCAGACTGCTCACCGGCAGCAAGATTCCACTTTTTCTCATAACATAAATCTCCCGTTGTAACTTTTTCGTTTAACCCTTAACTGCGCCGGCTACCACGCCTTCGATGATGTACTTCTGACAGGTCAGATAGAAGACGATAATAGGGATAACCGACAGTACCAACAGTGCCATCATTGCACCCAGATCCTTTGCACCATAAGAGCCTACCAGGTATTGTACCACAACCGGGATAGTTTTGTAGTTGGTACTCAGACCAATTACCAGATAAGGTAGCAAATAGTCGTTCCAGATCCACATAGCGTTCAGAATCGCTACTGTGATAGCTGTCGGCTTCAGGATCGGCATTACGACGCCAAAGAAAGTCTGCAACGGGTTACAGCCGTCGATCATGGCTGCCTCTTCGATGTCTAACGGAATAGATTTGATAAATCCGCAGAACATAAATACGGACAGACCGGATCCGAAGCCCAGGTACAGAAGCACCATTCCGGGAGGGTTGTTTAAGTGAGTCATATTCGCCAGCTTAGACATCGTGAACATAACCATCTGGAAAGGTACGATCATGGAAAATACAAACATATAGTACAATATGTTGGTCACACCGGTTTTTACTCTGGTCAGGTAGTAAGCGGTCATGGAAGTAAACAGAATGATCGCTGCCACGGAAAATACCGTGATAAAAGCAGACCATCCAAAGGCTGTGAAGAAACCTGTTTTTTCAATACCATTCACATAGTTGGTAAGTCCTGCAAAAGTCTCTGCGGTAGGCAGTGCGAAGGGATTGTTACTGATGAACAGTTTTCCCTTAAAGGAGTTGATCAGTACGAAGAAAATAGGTGTCAAAAATGCAACTACCAGCACACACAGGATACAAAAAATGATTACATTAGAAGTTTTTTTCTTAGTCATTATTGCTCTACCTCCTTACGTCTGGTAAGTACCAGCTGTCCCAGGGCAATGACTGCCACTACAATGAAGAACAGTACTGCTTTGGCCTGACCAACACCTTCAAATCCGCTTCTGCCATAGAAGGTATTGTAGATATCCAGAGCCAGCATAGCTGTCTTTTTGCTGGGTGCTCCAGCCGTCAATGCAAGGTTCTGGTCGAACAGCTTAAAGCTGTTGGACACGGTGAGGAACAAACATATGGTAATAGATGGCATAACCATCGGAATTTTCACTTTGAATAATGTCTGTAACGAAGTAGCTCCATCAATCTCTGCTGCTTCGATCAGATCCGTAGGTACATTCTGCAGTCCGGCTACATAAATGATCATCATATAACCGATCATCTGCCAGTTCATCAGAATGATCAGACCCCAGAATCCATAGGTCGGATTCGCCACCAGTGTTGTCTCGTATTTTAACAATACTGCGTTGATCATCTGCTGCCAGATATATCCCAAAATGATACCGCCGATCAGGTTCGGCATGAAAAATACTGTACGGAACAGGTTGGTTCCTTTGATCTTTCTCGTCAATGCCAGTGCCAGAATGAAGGCAAACACATTAATGGTGACAATGGACACTACGGAGAATTTTAGAGTAAATCCAAATGCGTTGACAAAATCTTTGTCTGCAAAAATTTTAATGTAATTATCTAAGCCTACAAATTGCGCGTTTGTAATTGTCTTAAATTTGCAAAAGGACAGATATACGCCCATGACAAACGGTATGATAAAAGCAAAGGAAAACGCGATCAGGGTAGGCAGTACAAAAATGGGAAAATATCTTTTTAATGTCTTTTGCATAAGCCTGTCTCCTTTTTTACAAACACAGGGGCCGTGGTACCACCACCGCCCCCTGTGTCTGAAGTTATATAAGATGGATTAAGTTATTGTCTTTTTGTCGATGGAGCTTAGTTAGCTGCGGTTGCGGCCTTTTCAGCTGCCCATCTTTCAACTACGGTTGTCTTTACAGCATCCCAGTCGATGGAACCGGAAGCGTACTCCAGAAGAGCTGCGCCGAAGTCATCCTTGAACTGCTGGCTGGGGAAGGAAGTGAAGTTCCATGCTACAGATGTCTTGGAGCTATCTGCCATGTAACGAAGAACTTCCTGTGCCAGAGGATCGGTGGGCTTTTCGTCATCGCTAAAGGTATCGAAAGGAGCGATGAATCCAAGGTCGTTGGTTACTGCTGCCTTACCGGTCTCAGAAGAGAACAGCCATTCAACGAATGCGATAGATGCTGCCTGATCCTCAGCAGAAGCTTCCTTGTTGATGCAGAAGAAGTTCTCAGTACCGGTGCACAGTCCCTGGTTCTCTTCACCTTCAACTCCTGTATAGATAGGAAGGAACTTAACATCCTCAGCTTTAACAGTGTTACCGTCTACGCCATTGATCTGGCTCCAACCCCAGTTACCGTTCTGTACCATTGCTGCCTGACCCAGAGCGAACTCAGCCATGGAGTCGTCTACAGACTTGCTTCCCAGCAGGCCGGGTGCTGTGCAGGAGTTGTTGATGTACAGATCGAAAATGTTCTTGAAGTTATCGGAGTAAGTGAACTCCAGGTTGTCGGTATCGGTGATACCCTTGTCTTTGAACTCATAGTATACAGGGATGTTAGCCAGATGAGTCTGCCATCTCCAGTCTTCACCGGGAGTCAGGGATGTGGAAGCGAATACGCCTTCAATGCCCAGCTCATCTTTCTTAGCCTGCATATCTTCTACAACCTCTTTTAACTTAGCGAAGTTGTTGATCTCATCCATGCTTGCTGCCTTAGCACCATCCAGTGCGAAGTACTTCTGCATGATAGCGTCGTTGTAAATGATACCGTAACCCTCTACTACGTAAGGGATTCCGTATACACCACCGTCTTCGCCGGTGATTGCCAGGCTCTTATCCATTAACCAGCTGTACAGGTCTGTATCCTTTAAGTCTGCACAGTAGTCTTTCCAGTTCTGATAACCGATAGGTCCGTTGATCTGGAACAGGGTAGGTGCTTCCTTGTTAGCGATCTCAGACATCAGGGTCTGCTCATAGGTACCGCTTGCTGCGGTAACAACCTTTACAGGAACACCGGTCTCCTCGGTATATTCCTTAGCCAGTTTCTGCCATACTTCATCAACTTCAGGCTTGAAGTTCAAGTAGTATACAGATCCGTCTGCAGCTGCTGTCGTGTCGGCAGCTTCGGTGGTTGCTACATCTGTCTTGCTGTCAGTAGCAGGGGTGGTAGCTGCTGCATCACCGGAGTTTCCACAACCGGTCAGCATAGAAGCTGCCATTACTGCACAAAGTAATACGCTTGCCAGTTTCTTCTTCATAATCTTACCTCTCCTTTATGTTTGTACGGGTCATTTCATAATTTTTTCATGTTCCCGTGAGTGTTTCGGAATCGGTATCGGTATTGTTACCGGTAACGTTTCCGTTGCTGTAATTAGAAGATAGCACATTCACGAATCAGTTGCAAGAGATTTCCTGTAATTTATCGGAAGTTTGTATATTGTCATCAAATCTGCAACATTGTTTTTGTGCATTTTCACAACGGAATAAAGTGTTGATAAATGTTTATGGATAATTTCAGTTGTTCTGTAACTTGAGAGTTTACGCGAGCAATGAGCCGCGCATAGGCATAGTGAGGACAGCGATGGGCGCTTGCGCACAAATCGCTGTCTTTACTTATGCCGTGATGCGGCGAACGCCGCGATATGAAATAAGATTGGCAGCGCCTTTTGCTGGCAATCTTATGAATAGCGTGGCTCATTGCGGAGAACTGCCAATAAATGTGGAGCGTCCTTTGCGACACATTTATGAATTGAATGCATGGCTCGTAACGTAGGGTTGCCGTAAACCCCACGAACGCCCACGGCGAACG
>NZ_JBOKRY010000028.1:0-36520 GCF_051972595.1 Simiaoa sp.
ACATCGAGGAAGGACATTCCGTTCGCCGTGGGCGTTCGTGGCTTCTTCACTAAATCTCAAGTTAATTTGGCGTAAAAACCTTAAAACAATGAATTCCGTACAAAAAAGTTTCTAACTCAGGAATTTTTGTACGGAATTTCTTCATTTTGCATGTTCAGCGAAAACTGTATATACCCCCGCAGCACAGTAGGGCATCAGCAGCAGGCTATACAGGAAGATATAGCGGGAATTGGCTTCCCAGAGGATGTGGAACAGGAAGCCTCCGAGTACGGCGATGAGTCCCACATAGAGATACAGGGAGAGATACAGGGAGTCTGTGTCGCTGCCTTGCGGAGCCGTGGCGGTGTTCTTCCGTTTGCGATGAACTGTGCTTACGCAGAACACCAGTGTTCCCAGATACAGCACATTCTGCCAGGCATTGCCCCATTCGATGTAGGCAGAACTGAGGGATCCGTCATAGACTTCCTGGAAGAATCCACTCCGTCCGCCGTAAGCGGCAAGGGTCGCCTGGCGGCTGGCGTAGGTGCCGTCTGCCCACTGGGACAGATGCTTGCGAGCATAGAAGTCCACAGCATATCCAGGATGTTCCCGGAAGTATGCCAGGCGCTCCAAAACTGCCTGCCGGCTGATCTCATTTGCCAGAGCAGAATCCATTCCGGCGGCATCGTAGGTATCGATATTGAAACCGTTATACCAGCCGCATCCCCGGGAGGCTTCCTGCATTCCCATGGCAAAATAGGACATGGCGGTGACACCGGAGCTTAATGTGTTACCGGCCTTTTTCTCATAACATTTCTGTACCAGAGGCAGAATCCCCACAGAAGTAACAGCAAGACATACCGCCATACCGAGCAGGCATAAGCGTGCACGAACGCTTCGTCCAAAACGCAGCGATTCGAAGAGCAGCACCAGCAGTACGGCGATGATCGGAATCAGTGAGTTCTTACGCAGCATTACACTCAAAGCGAGAAATAAGATGCTGCCGGTACCTGTAAAAAATGCAGACCGGATGCTAGGAAACTCTGGGGACGGTGTTGTCCCGGAAGATGCCTCGGAGGCAAAAGGCTTCACCGACATTCCTTTACAGGAGATGTCAGAGGCTTGTCCCGGAAAAGGTATGCCGGACAGCAGACGCAGCAACAGGTACAATCCCACAGACAATGCCGCGAAGGAAGGAATCTCCCCATAGACGAAGGAGCTGTACATGATCATGGGGAGATTACAGCATACCAGGAGCAGATAGCAGCAGGAGATCTCCTCCCAGTGTTCCCGCCACAGGTATTTTAAGGACAGATACTGGAACAGGACCGCCGCGCACAGCAGGCATACATAGATGAGCTTGATAAAATGCCAGGCAGGTGCGGAGATGCCGGTGAGGTTCCAGATCCGTAGGAACAGTTCTAAAAATGCCATCAGCCCGATCTGCTGTGGATAATAGGAGAGATAGGAGACGGTGGGGTGGATCACATCAAGATTTCCCTGGATCCATTCCAGTGCCGCATTATATACGGACATGGCATCCGCAGCCGGAACGGTGCGCCCGAACAAAATCAATAGAACACCCAGACAGAAGATGAAACCCAAAGTAAAAATCAGAAGTCCTCGTCTCAACTTTCTCCCAAACTTATCATAGAAGTGAAGACAAGCACAGAATAAGAGTCCAAAGCCTGCAAGCTCCAACAGATTCCACAGTGGATTATCCAGACGAAACAGTACCTGTTGTGTCTCCATATTGTCGGCATAGCAGGTGGTGAGAAAACTGCCCGCAAACAGCAGCACAGCGAGAAGCAGAGTTAGGAATTTTACTGCGTAAAGAGATATTTTATATAACTTTTCCATGAAAAATATCCTTTCTGAAAAAAGTAATCATAGCGCCAATATGCAGTCAGAAGTGCTCTTAACAGATATGATTATAGCATAAGTTTTTTTTATACCCAAGAAAAAAGCAAAAATAGTGGCTGTAAATGAATAAGCGTGGTACAATAAACTTTGTATAAGCACTTTTAACACAAAGAGATAAGAGGAATAGAAAATGGATAAAATCGCAGTATTGATTCCCTGCTACAATGAAGAGAAGACCATTGCCAAGGTAGTATCCGATGTGAAGAGGTTCCTGCCGGAGGCAGTGACGTATGTATATGACAATAACTCCACGGATCGCACGGTGGAACTGGCTACGCAGGCTGGGGCGATCGTACGTTATGAATATGCCCAGGGTAAGGGAAATGTGATCCGCAGAATGTTCCGGGAGATTGATGCGGAATGTTATCTGATGATCGACGGCGACGATACGTACCCCTTAGATTGTGCTGCGGAGATGGTGGAGAGGGTGCTGAAGCACCAGGCGGATATGGTAGTGGGAGACCGGTTATCTTCCACTTATTTCACGGAGAATAAGCGCCCGTTCCATAACTTTGGCAATAGCCTGATGCGTGCGGGGATCAACAGCCTGTTCCATGCCAATATCAAGGATATCATGACCGGATACCGGGCATTCAGCTATGAATTCGTGAAGACCTTCCCGGTATTCTCCAAAGGATTTGAGATCGAGACGGAGATGACTATTCATGCGGTGAACTATAACATGCAGGTGGAGAACGTGGTGGTGGAATACCGCGACCGTCCGGAGGGCAGTGAATCCAAGCTGAACACATACAGTGATGGCTTCCGCGTCATCCGCAAGATGCTGCAGTTGTATAAAAATTATAAACCCATGCATTTCTTCGGGATGCTGGCATTGTTGCTGACGGTAATCGCTGTGATTTTATTCGTACCGGTACTTCTGGAGTATCTCAGTACCGGACTGGTGCCCAGATTCCCGACGCTGATCGTCTGCGGATTTATTTTGTTAGCGGGGATCCAGTCCTTTTTCTCCGGCATGATGCTGGAAGTTATGACGGCCAAGGACCGGAAGGATTTCGAGTACCGTCTGAATCGTGTACATGGGGAACATCAGGAACGTAAAGGATTGTAATATGCGGGAGACGAGAATGTTTCCCAGACGTAAAGGGTATCTGTTGCTTTGCGTTCTGGGATGTCTGTTTGTATTTTTTGTAAAAACAGAAAAAGATCTGGCAGCAAACGGGAACGTTCTGTGGACCGCCGGATATGTGGGAAGCACTTTGGTATGGTCGGTGATCCTGGGATGCGTGCTTGGAATGGTGGGGACCCGGGTGGTCTGCCATATAGCAGAGAATACTGCTGCAAGGCAGAATAGTCAGACGCAGAGCCAGGATAACATGGATGGCGCTCACGGCCGCCAGAAGGCAATAGGTTACAAAAGATTTGCCGCATGGATACAGAACCGCTCCGGCGGACAGGTGCTTCTGGGAAGCTTGCTGTTACTGTTACTTGCGTGGCTTCCGGTATATCTGGCATATTATCCGGGGATCTGTGCCTATGATGCGCCGGTGCAGACCGGTCAGATCATGGAGCATTACTATTTTGACCATCATCCCATCGTGCATACTCTGCTTTTACAGGGAATGCTGTGGCTGGGTTCCCATATCTTTGGCAGTGTGAATGCGGGCATGGCATGTTATACGGCTGCGCAGATGTTGCTGCTTGCAGGCAGCATGGCATATGGTATGTGGGTATTACACAGAAGAAAAGCCCCGGTGGCTATTCAGTTGTCTGTGTTGTTACTTGGAATGTTTTTTCCGTTTCACTGGTACATGAGTGTCAGTATGACCAAGGATACTGTGTTCAGCGCATTTTTGTTATTACAGCTGGTGGGCCTGACGGATCTTCTTATGGAGGACCGCAGGAGTATCCGTCCCTGGATCCGGGATCTGTTGTTTGGAATCGGAACCGTAGGAATGATTCTGTTTCGGAATAACGGAAAATATGCTATGATCGTATTGTTGGCTTTTTTATTCCTGCTGTTCTGTTTTGGAAAAAGGGCGAGGAAGCTCTGGGGGAGGCTGTTCGCAGTGAGTGCGGTGGCTTTCGGCGTAGGGCTTTTTGTGCTGTCTGCGGTATTTAACATTACCCATGCGGAGCAGGGAGACAGACGGGAGATGCTAAGCATGCCGATCCAGCAGATGTCGCGGTGCATGATTTATCACGGTGGGGTGGGAGTCCTCCCGGAGGATGACGGCACCATGACAGAGCAGGATAAGGCACTGATCCATGATTTCATCCTGGATGAAGCGTATAGAGACTATGATCCGGGGATCGCGGATCCGGTAAAGCGCCATACCAACACGTATGTAGTGAGATATCGTTCCGGGGAATTTATAAAGACCTATCTGCATCTGCTGAGCGCCTATCCGGGAGATATGATCAATGCCGCACTGGCGTTGGATGCCGGATTTTTATCACCGTTCGATACGACCCATGCCACAGTGAACCAGACGGGGGAAAAGGAAGGACTGGGTTATGTGCAGACCCGTTGGGACGAGGGTGTGTTAAATGAAAGAGGCATCTATAAAGACAGTAAATTCCCGTGGCTGTATGAACGGCTGGAGAAATGGGCGGAGAATAACGGGTATCTGCGGATACCTTTGCTGAAATATATTTTCGTGCCGGGAAGTTATCTGTGGCTGTATCTGGGACTGGCAGCAGTACTGTCCATTACAGACAGGAAGCGCTTCTGTCTGCCGCTTGTCATCGTGGGAGGCTACTACGGCACGATGCTGCTGGGACCTACGGTGCAGATGCGTTATGTCTACCCGGTGATGCTGGCGCTGCCGTATCTGCTGGGACTGTTATGCAAGACAACTAACAGTGATGAAAGGATAACCAAATGGACAAGCTGATCATAGGAGCGGGGCTGTATGGACTGTATGCCGCGCTGTATTGTGCAAAAAAAGGGCAGCAGGTAGAAGTGCTGGAGATTGAGCAGGAACCTTTTACCAGAGCCACATATATTAATCAGGCGAGAGTGCACATGGGATATCACTATCCCCGTTCTCTGTCTACTGCTATGAAGTCGGCAGGATATTTCAAGCGTTTTGTGGAGGATTATTCCTTCTGCATTCATACGTCATTTGAGCAGATCTACGCTACTTCCGCCCATTTTTCCTGGACGGATGCGGCGGAATTTTTGAAATTCTGTAAGGACGGCGGGATCCCCTGCAAGGCACTTCCGGTGGAGGAATATTTTCAACCGGGGCTGTGTGACGGTGCTTTTCTCACGGAGGAATACACCTATGATGCCCATATCCTGCGGGATTATTTTCTGGAAGAGATCGCAAAATATCCCGGTGTGAAGCTGCATTTTGGCAGAGAGATCACGAAGATCGTAAAGCTTACGGACTGTTATGAGGTGACTGCACTGCATGAGGGGCAGCGGGAAATCTATCGGGCGCCCTTTGTGCTGAATGCTACTTATGCTTCTGTGAACCAGGTACTGGAAAAGGTGGAAGGCGTGACGACGGAACCCTTCGGACTGAAGTATGAATTGTGTGAGATCATTCTCTGTAAGGCAAGCGAGAAGATCCATAATATCGGTTTCACGGTGATGGACGGTCCCTTTTTCTCTATCATGCCTTTTGGCAGGACGGGATATCATTCCCTGACTTCGGTGACCTTTACACCCCATAAGACCAGCTACGATGCCACACCCAGGTTCCCCTGCGTGGGACAGGATGGGAATATCTGCCGGAATGGGTGGCTGGGCAATTGCAACGACTGTCCGGGCAGACCGGAGAGCGCCTGGGAATATATGTCCACGCTGGCGAGAAAATATCTGCGGGAAGAGTACGGTTTTAGCTATGAGAAGTCCCTGTTTTCCATGAAGCCGATCCTGAAGGCTTCGGAGATCGACGATTCGAGACCTACCGTGATCCGGGCAATTTCCACAGAACCCACATTGATCAGTGTACTGTCGGGTAAGATCAATACGGTATATGATCTGGATCCGTTTTTGGAGTGAGACACAGAGAAAGGCTATGGAGAAGAAAGTAATGCAAAATCAAGCAATGCTGAATAAAGAAAAAAATTTCGTGTCCTGTGTGCTCTATCTGCACAATGACGGTGCAGGCATCCGGGATTTCCTGAAAACGGTCTGCGGTACCATGGAAGAAAATTTTGAAAAATATGAGATCGTCTGTGTCAACGACTGCTGCATGGACAATACCGTAGAAGAGATCCATAAGTTCCTGGAAGAGAGCGGGACCCGCCATGTGGTCAGCATGATCAATTTAAGCTTTTATCAGGGCGTGGAGATGGCGATGAATGCCGGAAGAGATCTGGCAGTGGGAGATTTCCTGTTTGAGTTTGATAAATGTCTGCCGGATTTTGAACCGTCCCTGATCATGGAGGTATACCGGAGAGCCCTGGGGGGGTATGATGTGGTGGCAGCGGCACCGAAGCATGATGTGGCGTTTACCTCCCGGTTGTTCTATGCGGTATATAATCTGGGAAGCCGCAACACGCACAAGCTTCGCCAGGAGCGGTTCCGTATCATCTCCCGCCGGGCGGTGAACCGTGTGAATCAGATGAACGCGTACATCCCTTACCGTAAGGCAATGTACATGAATTGCGGACTGAAAGCGGACACATTGGTCTATGATAATAAAAGCATAGCAAGCAGTGGCAGGAACAGAGAGGAACGCAGTACCCGCAGCAGCCTGGCACTGGATACGCTGATCATATTTACCAACGTACTGGAGAAATTCTCCATGTTAGTGAGTGTGATCCTGTTCTCGGTCATGGTGATCATGTTCGGCTGGATCGTGTATTCCATTTTCAGCACGGTACGCCCCGTAGAAGGCTGGATGAGTCTGATGACGCTGATCTCCTTTGGCTTTTTCATGATGTCTGTGATGCTGACACTGATCTTCAAATATCTGTCCGTGATCCTGAATATGAGCTTTAAGAGACAGCGCTACGTAATAGAAGGAGTGGAAAAACTGACAAAATGATGTTTACGATTATTTTTCCGGTATTAAATGAACGCCTGCGTTTAGAGAGCGGTGTGACCCGCACAGTGGAATATCTGCACAAGATCGCTTTTGAAGATTATGAGATCATTATTGTGGATAACGGTTCCGAGGACGAGACACCGCAGATCGCAGAGACGCTGTGTCAGAAATACGATAAAGTGCGATATGAGAGAATCAATGTCCGGGGTGTGGGCGCCGCATTCCGCAGAGGCGTGGAATTAAGCCATGGCGATGTGGTAGGTTACATGGATATTGACTTGTCTACCAATATCAAACACCTGGGAGAGGCCATTCATCTCTTCGAGACACAGGAGGAGATCCAGTATATTAACGGCAGTCGTTTCGCCAGAGAGTCCGATACGAAGGGCAGAAAATGGTATCGCAGGATCACTTCACAGGGACTGTTGATCTTATTAAAATTATTCCTGCGGATGAAGTCCACGGATGCCATCTGCGGTTTTACCTTTGTACGCCGGGAGACGGCGATATCCCTGATCCGGGGCTGCAGTCAGGACAATGGGTGGTTCTACATGATCGAATTTCTGCTCCGGGCGGAGAAGAGAGGCGTGAAGATCCTGGATTATCCTGTGGAGTGGCAGGAAGACTATAATACTACCGTTAAGGTATTTAAGACGATCTGCAATTATCTGGTGCAGATCGCAAGGTTATTCAACGAGTTTTATATTAAAAAACACATATAAGACAGCCACAGAGTGACGGAAAACGTAACAACGAAGGCTGAAGGGGCACGGATAGAAACGACCGGGAACGGAAGAAAGAAGGACGACAGAATGGCACATATTAAGAGAATCGATCTGACGAGAGATGTGGAGGCACATGCGGATGCATACAGAGAGGCAATCGAGAAGGTATGTAGGGAAACCGCATTTTCCGGCGGAAAATATGCGGACACCTTTGACAAGGAGTTCGCGGCATATGTGGGAAGTAAGTATGCTAGCGGTGTGAATAACGGAACCTCCGCACTTCATCTGGCAATGTTAGCCCTGGGTGTGGGTCCGGGAGATGAGGTCATCGTACCTGCCAATACCTACATTGCGACAGCGTGGGGCGTCAGCTACACCGGTGCAACACCGGTATTTGCGGATTGCACACCGGATACCTGGGAGATCGATCCTTCTGTGCTGGAAGCGAAGATCACGGATAAGACGAAGGGGATCATCGGGGTACATCTCTATGGACAGCCCTTTGATTACGCAGGCGTCCGTAAGATTGCCGACCGTCACGGACTGTTCGTGGTGGAAGACTGCGCCCAGGCCCACGGTGCACAGTTTGAGGGCAGAAATGTGGGAACCTTGGGAGATCTGGCATGCTTCAGCTTTTATCCGGGGAAAAACCTGTATGCGTTCGGCGAAGGCGGCAGTGTGACCTGTGAGAAAGAAGAATACTATAAGCATATCGACCGCCTGAAAAATCAGGGCTGTGATGTGCGTTACTATCATGATGAGATCGGATATAATTACAGACTGGAGGGACTGCAGGGAGCAGTGCTGAGCGTCAGCTTAAAATATCTGCCGGAGTGGACGAAGAGACGTCAGGAGATCGGACACCGCTATATCCGGGAGATCACGAATCCGCTGATCACCATGCAGCACCATCCGGAGAATACCACACCGGTGTTCCATCTGTTTGTCGTTACCGTTCCGGATCATGAGGACTTTATCCGCTATATGGCAGATCATGATGTGGAGTGTAACATGCACTATCCGGTGCCCTGTCATTTACAGAAGGCGTATGCGGACTTAGGATACCATCCCGGAGACTGTCCCAATGCGGAATACCTGGCAGACCACTGCGTGACACTGCCCCTGTTCCCCGAGATGCGGGAAGAGGAGATACAGAGAGTCATTGCTCTGTGCAATGCATACAGACAGTAAGGAGAGAACCATTGCAGACAGTAACATCAGTAAATAAGACATCGGAAAATAAGACATCGGAAGCAATTTCTGAGAAGTACCGGGATACGGAAGCCGGAATTTATCTGCGGCTCATGACCTATGAGGACACGGACCGGATCGTGGCATGGCGTAACAGCGATGCGGTGCGCAAAAATTTTATCTATCAGGCACTTTTCACCAAGCAGTCACATGAGAACTGGATCCACACACACGTGGAGACCGGGGATGTGGTGCAGATGATCATCTGTGATCTGGACGGAGATAAGCCGTTGGGATCTGTGTATATCCGGGATATCGACAGACAGCATAACAAGGCGGAATACGGAATCTTCATCGGAGAAGCGTCTGCCAGAGGACGTGGCATCGGTACGGCGACGGCGAAGCTGATGTTAAGGTATTGTTTTGAGGAGGAAAAGCTGCACAGAGTCTACCTGCGGGCATTGTCGGAGAACCTGCAGGCAATCCGCAGCTATGAAAAGGCAGGATTTGTCAGAGAAGGATTGTTAAGAGACGATGTGTGTATTGACGGTGTGTACCGGGATATTGTCTGGATGGCAGCCGTGAATCCGGCAGATTAAGAAGGAGCAAGCAACAAAAATGGACAGAATAAAAAAAGTAAGTTTTGTGATCCCCTGTTACCGCTCGGAGCATACACTGCCCCATGTGGTTAAGGAGATCCGGGAGACCATGCAGAAGCTGACGCAGTATACCTATGATATTTTCCTGGTAAATGATGCATCACCGGACAATACCATGGGGACGATCCGGGAACTGTGTGAGAAATACGATAATATCAAAGGGATCGGCTTCGCAAGAAATTTTGGACAGCATGCGGCATTGATGGCGGGACTACGGCATTCCGACGGCGATTATGTAGTGTGCCTGGACGATGACGGACAGACTCCGGCAGATGAAGTGGATAAGCTTCTGGACAAATTGGAGGAAGGATATGACGCTGTGTATGCCAGCTATGAGCATAAGCAGCATTCCGCATTCCGGAACATGGGAAGCAAAGTGAATGAGCTCATGACCCGCATGATGTTAAATAAGCCGGCAGACTTGTACATTTCCAGCTATTTTGCAGTGAAACGGTTCGTGGTGGAGGATATGATCCGCTATGAGAATTCCTACCCTTATGTCATCGGCCTGGTACTCCGCGCGACCAAAAACATTACCAATGTGCCGGTATGTCACAGAGAGCGGGAAGAGGGAAATTCCGGCTATACGCTGAAGAAGCTGCTTGGACTGTGGTTCAACGGATTTACGGCATTTTCCGTGAAGCCGTTACGGATCGCCACATCTTGCGGTGTAGGCTGCGCAGGACTCGGTTTCCTCTATGGAATCTACACGATCATCAAGAGACTGGTGAATCCCAATGTGCCTATGGGCTTCAGTGCGCTGATGGCGGCGCTGGTATTTTTCGGTGGTATGATCATGATCATGCTGGGACTGATCGGAGAATATGTGGGACGTATCTATATCAGTATGAATAATTCTCCCCAGTATGTGATCCGGGAGAAAATCCATCTAGGGAATGAGGATAATAAATGATGAAGAAGACGCAATTTAAATATATAACCCTGCTGAAAGCAGTACTGATGGCGATGCTTCCCGTGGTGTGCTGTCTGGTACGGACAGCGGCGGAAGGCAGGAGCATCGGGCAGGTATATCTGCCGTCATCGGAATGGAATGATGAGTTGTTTTATTTTAAGCAGGTGGAAGGAATTTTGAATTATGGATTTCCGCAGGGCTTTTTTGGATTCAATGAAAGCCATGCCCTGCAGCTTTCTTTTGCGGCGTGGAGTCCGGTACTGGTATTCCCCTGGATTTTGTGGGGACTGCTGTTTGGATGGAATCTGATGTCTCCGGTGATCTGCAATATTGTATTGTTGACCATCACGATGTTTGTATTTGTATGGCTGGTGAAGCCTACCTGGAAGCAGCTGGGAATCCTGACGGTTTTGTTTAGTCTGTACACATTATTTACGCGATATATGTTGTCCGGCATGCCTGAGGTCATCTGCTTTTGCATGCTGATCCTGTTCTACGGACTGGCAATTTCGTATCTGAAGCAGGAGACAAAAGGTAAGCTGATCGCCATGTTGGTCGTTTCTGTATTAATGACGCTGATGCGTCCGTATATGCTGTTATTCCTGATGCTTGCATGTTATTTCTGGATATGCAGGAATAAAAAATCCGGCTGGATCGGGTCAGTTCTTATCGTGGCACTGACGGGAATTTCCTATGCATTGATCAAACATTATCTGGGTGCAGAGTATTTTACACCGCTGTTTTATACGGATTGGATCACGACTTTTTTCACTGAGGGAATTGTCGCAGGATTCCGCAATATTTTCGGAACTCTTCACTGGAAGGGAATGGATTTTTACAGACATTGTGTAGAGGGAGTGCGTAGCGGACTGGCTTCCGGAGCTTATTTTGACGGATACCTGTTATTGCTTGCGATCCTTTTGGTGCAGACTTTTATGGATGCCAAAAAGCTGCGCCGGGCACAACGGGCAGCACAGAGCGCAATGGAACCGGCAGACGAAAAGAAAGCTCTGAAGGATCAGCTGATCATCGAAGTGCATTTTGCCTTCAGCCTGATCGCTATGCTGTTTGCACACCTTCTGATGTATAAAATGGTGGAAGGCAGCAGGCACTTTCTGACCTTCATTGCAGCCGGAATTTTTATCGTAAGCATGTTGGAAACCAAATACTATAAAAAAGCAGTAATTTTAGGAGTGGCTTTCCTGTATCTGTACAGTTATAAGGCAGTGGAGCCTTATGATTACCAGGTTCCCTATGTGACGGAAGACAGAAAGGAACAGGTGGAATACTGGCAGGATATATTCTCAGAGAATCTGAGACTGGATACAGAAAATGTACCGAGTTACCGAAATGTGATCATTTGGAATCTCGGGGATATGACGGCGGAAGGACATCAGTATTTAAAATGGCAGTTATTATATGGTATACCGGAGGGCTTCGGTGTCAGCTGCTGTGAGAGAGCTTATATTCTGGAGCATCTGACGGAACTGCAGAGTAAATACATTGCCACTGTAAGCGGCGGCGAGATCGATGAACTGTGTAGTGCCAAAGGTTATGAAGAGATTGGAAGAGATGCGGATATGGTGCTGTATTGCAGGTACTAATGACACTGATTCATGGAACATAAGTAGGTATCAAAGTAGAGAAGAAAGGCATTAAGATCCCATGGAGACACGTGACAGGAAAGCACGCAATTTCATACAGACGAATTTCCAGACACTGCTGTGGCACGGACTGCCGGTGGCGGCACTGGTGATCTGGGGAGCTTTTTGTATCACCAATAACCTCTGGTATGATGAGGCATATTCTGCATCCATGGTGTCTCTTCCCTGGAAGCGGCTGATCTATATCACGGCGACGGATGACCATTCCCCGTTTTATTATGTATTATTGAAGCTGTTCTACCATCTGTGCGGCGGAGGTACGCATTTCTGGGCATTGAAACTGATGTCTGTGCTTTTTATGCTGGGCTATATGCTGCTGGGCAAATATTATGTGGAAAAGCTGTTTGACCGGAAGATTTCGGTATATTTTATGACATTTTCCCTGCTGATGCCGATTTTCAGTGTACAGGCAGGCAATGTGCGTATGTATACGGTGGCACTGTTTTTCCTGACACTGACCGGACTTTCCGCGTACGATATTTTCCGGGAAGCGACCGGGAAAAAGTGGATCGTATTCTGCCTGGCGAGCATCTGCACCGTATATTGTCATACGTTTGCATTGATCCAGACCTTTTTATTCTATATGCTGTTTTTGGCTGTGATCCTGATCTGCCATAAAAAAGAGCTGATCAGGGGATTTTTGATCTCCGGATTTACGGTGGCGATCGTGTTCTCCCCCTGGCTTGCAGTGACATGTAGGCAGTTCATCCTGCGGATGCGTTATGACGACGGTTCCACCACAGAACTGGCTACCCTGAATTCCGTGATGGATTACTGCAAGGAATGGTTCTCGGCGGTGGAGACCCCCATCGGCATTGTGGTACTGCTTGGAATCGCAATGTGTCTGGTATTAAGCTACGGTGCGGTGGACTGGGTGAGACAACACGGGAATGCCGCTCCTGCGATCGGCGCAGCGGCTTTTGCGCTGACCGGAATCGTGGGAGGCGTGATCTCCGCTACGATCAACAACTGTTTTATGGGACGTTACGCGTTCCCAGGCATGGGATTTGTCATGCTGTGGTATGCGGTGGGATTTGCACAGCTTGTGGAAAATGCCGGGGAGAAGAGCAGAAAATGGTGGATCGCGGGTACCTTAGGAACCGCCGGCCTGTGCTTTGCATTGCAGTATACTTCGGAGCTTCATCTGGAGTATGATCAGGGACTGGAGACTTATGAGAATTTTATAGAGACCGAAGTTACGGAAAATGATGCGATCATCGGTCCCTATACGCATACGATTTTCCTGAATGTCTATCACCCTAAGCTTCATTATTATCTGGTTGGATATAAATTATACAGTCTTCCGTTTGTCAACACGGAAGCCCTGATGGAGTATAATCAGCTCGATTCCTACGAGAATCTCTGGTATATCTGCTTCAAGGGAAGTGAACCCGGTCCGATGGAGGATGGCTACAATTATGAAGTGGAACTGGAATTCCATTATATGTACTATGATTTTGTGATATATCGCTTGGAGCCGAAAACAATAGAAGATGCCAGGGTCCAAAGGTCTAAGCCCACATGAGCTAGCTCATAAGTGGGTGAAAGACCTTTTGACTCCGACATCAATAGAATAGCGGCAATAAGATCAGGAACAGAGGCAGGCAGAAAAGTAATGGAAAAATACAGAGAACATAAAAAAACGGCAGTAGACTGGAGCAGAATTTTTCATAAATTTTGGGAGAATCGATGGTTTATGGGGATACTGCTGCTTACAGCAGTATGCGCTTACGGCTATAAGGTAACAAATGTCACCATCGGCATCGATGATACACCGTCGCTGTATTATTTTGAAGAGGGACTGATCGCCATTGTGGGGCGGTGGGTACTGTTCCTGCTGAACAAGGTGATCTTCCTGGCGGAGTTTGTGCCTTTTGTGACGGATTTTATCGCGGTATGCCTGCTGGTACTGGCGGCAATCGTCTGGACGGTGCTGTTTTATTCTGTGCTTGGAGAGAAGATCCCGGTGGTGGGATATGCGTTTTTTGCCGCAATCTTTGTGTCCAGTCCGCTGATCAGCGAAGTATTTACGTATTTTCTGCATAACGGGATCGCCATCGGCTATCTGTGCTGTGGACTCAGTCTGTGCTGCGTGCGGGAATGGCAGGTCAGCATACGGAAAATGCAAAAAGGCAGTGGAATCCGGGAGAAGTTTGACTGCCTGGCTGTGATGAGGCTTGTGACGGCCGCGGTATTTTTATGGATCGCCATGGGCTGTTATGAATCCTTTATGATTCTGTGGCTTGCCGGACTAATGCTGTTGTTACTGACCGAAAGAATCGGAATGGGAGCGGAGCGTAAAGGGCAGACCGGGACGAGTGGAGTCTTCCACACACTGGTGGGAGGAGCAGTGTGCGCCCTGGCAGCAGTGATCCTCAGAAGTCTGATGATCGTTGTACTTACCAAAGCGTTTCAGTTGGAATATTTACAGGGAGAAGCGGTGCAGCGTTCGGTGACGGAGATGTTAGGCTGGATGTTTCGACCCGGAGCCTTCAGTGAGCTGGCAATGATCCTGAAGCGAACCTTTGTATTATACGGCGTGTTTGCCTATGCGTATCTGCCGATCCGCATTTTTGTCCTGGCGGCAGTCGTTATTACGGTGGTGGCGATGATCCGAGTGATCCACGGCAGAGACCTGTGGGCACTTGTTCTTCTGCCGGCAGCGTACCTGGCGGCGTTTTCCTTATTATTTATTGAAGGAAAGGCTACGCTGTACCGCTCGGCGCAGTTTTTACCCATTTTCTGTGGCTATGGGGCACTGTTATTTGCCTATGGTATCTGGGGCCTTACGGGATGCATTGGACGGGGCATGCACCGTAAGATATGCCTGGGAGTGCGTGGTATTGCAGTGGCAGTGCTTGTGGTGATCACCTGGAACCAGTGCATGGATATGACAAAATGGTTCTATATTGACAGGCAGAAATACGAGGCAGCAGTGAAGACTGTGGACCAAATTGCCCTGGATCTGGAACGTGATTTTGACACTTCGAAGCCGGTGGTATTCACGGGCAATTATGAGATCCCTTACAGCATTATTCAGGATGCCTATGTGGGGTATGGAACAGAGACTTATGCAAAGATGAAACGGATCACGGACAGGATCGATCCAGATCTGTTGGATAAATACAACCGCGGTTCCAAGGGCGTATGGGTGGCACAGACCCCGGCGTTGTCTGTCATCGAATGGGGACGGTATGCTTTCGATAACGATGCGGAGCTAGTGAAGTTCTTCGCTATGCACGGACATACGCTGACAGCCTGCGAAGATATCGACAGGTATGCGGAAGCAGAGAAAGCATCGTTGGAGTTGCCGGAATATCCACAGGATGGATATATCTTGGATAAGGGGGATTATATTATTGTTCACTTCTGATGAAAAAACTGCAATAGGAAAACAATTCAACCGATTTCTCCTGTGGCTGGATAGAATTCCGCTCTGGTGGATGGGCATTTTGATCGCGGTTGTATTTTTCCTCCCCTATTTTATTCTCGGGGATGGCTGTATCTTTGAGATCAATGATCAGTTGGATGAAAGCATTATGAATTATATGCTTCCTGCCAGACATTTATGGGACAGAAGTACAGTATATCCGGAGATGCTGGACGGTGTCAATGCCAGCGGTATGCAGCCATCGGCTATTTTGTTCCTGCCGCTGTATTGCCTGTTTTCTGCCAGAGTGGCGTTTCTTACACAGTACATTATCTGCTTTTTGCTGGCGTTTTTGGGAATGTATCTGTTGGTGAGGGAGAGTACAGAGAGCAGTATTCTGGCGATGATAGCAGGGGTCTGTTTCTGCGTGTTGCCCTTATATCCTGTCTATGGTCTTTCGGAATTTGGCATTCCTTTGATAGTATATGCTTTTCTATGTCTGTGGAAGCGAAAAAGAATCCTATCTGCGTTGTTGTGCACGGTACTGTTCGGTCTTACCAGTCACTTGGTGTATACCGGCTATGTGGTGTTGGGATTGTGGCTTTTGGTAATGATTGTCGCTTTCTTGCAAAAAAGAAAGAATACATGGCCAATTTTGGGATTTATAGAATTGTTGGTGACGTATGTAATTACCAACCGGTCACTGATCCTGGAGATCCTGGTGGGAGACGGCAGTTATATCAGTCATCGGGAGGAAATGGTATCTTCCGCCACACCTTTTTTCGAGACTTTTTGGAACGTATTCCAAAATAGTGCACAGCATGCACCGTCTTTACATAAATATCTGATATTGCCCATTATTTTGTTCCTGATCCTGGGAGCGTTTTGCAAAAAGGAAGAAACAGATAGAATCCTTTATAAGGCAGCGGTTGTTAACTTTTTATTCCTGATCGCGATAGCTTTGTTTTACGCATTTTGTCATATGACAGTAGTTGTTGACTGGAAAAACAATATCACGGGATTCTTGCACTATTTTCAGATGCACCGGTTCTATTGGCTGTATCCTGCGGATTGGTATCTGGAGTTCGCACTGGCGGCAGCGGTATTGTGGAGAACGAAAATCCCGCATACCGACAGCAGAATGTTGTTGGGAAAACTGGTGATCCTGATAGTGTGTCTGTTGCCGACGCTTCAGATGCTGAAGGTAAATTCCGGAATGTACCTTAATGTGAACCAGATCAACAATGGATCCGGGATCACGGGATATATTTCCTGGGAAAGTTGGTTTTCCGAGAATCTGATGCAGAAGATCGATGATGCCATCGGCCGGGACAAGAGCACGTATCGTGTGGCACATTTGGGAATCAGTCCGGCACCGTCACTAATGCATGGGTTTTATACGGTGGACGGATATTCCAACAATTATCCACTGGAGTACAAGCACAGATTCCGGGAAGTCATTGCACCGGAAATTGAGAAAAATGAAGAGGTACGGGTATACTTTGATACATGGGGGAATCGTTGTTACCTGTTCAACAGTATTACGGGCAATTACATGCGCCTGCAAAAGGGAAACTCATTGATCTATGAAGGTTTGGAGTTTGATATGGATGAATTACGGAGTCTGGGCTGTGAGTATCTGTTCTCCGGAGCCGAAATCGGGGATGCCGACAGAATGGGTCTGGAACTTGTGGGATACTTTGAAACAGAAGAATCCTACTGGGGGATCTGGGTATATGAACTGTAATGGCTGAACTGTTACCCCCACTTTCTTAAAATTTCATAAGATTTTTTACTGGAAGAGAAAAGTGTGTTATAGTAAATCCAAATGGTTATAACAATTTAAGTATAGTAGAGACTTGTATATGAAAGACAGAATTTATATATGTCACACTTATTATCATGCATATGTGACATTTTTAAAAGAGTTAAAAATAAGAGCTGAGGCAGATCCTGCGAAGGAAGCGGGGGCTGCTACTTTAGTGCTGTCCAAAATGTCCACCAACTTCGAGAACCTGAAATCTCGCGTGGAGAGCACCGGATTGTTTGAAGAGGTACTGGAATTTGATGAGAAGCGGGAGGACTTTTTCCCGGAGCTTGCAAAATACCGTGAGGACACAGGCAGCTTTCTGGGGAATCTGAAGAACCGGATCCGGTTTACGAAGGAGTATGCTAGACTGGAAGCCCCTTATGTGCCGGTGAATCTTAGGGAATATAAGGATATCTATGTCTATTGTGATTCCGACCCAATAGGTTATTATCTGAATCAGAACCGGATCCGCTACCATGCGGTGGAGGACGGGCTGAACTGTCTGAAGAATTTTGATGCGGCGAGATATGACAACAGAGGCCATTTTAAGCTGAAAGCCTTTTTGTCCATGTATCTGAATCTGATCTTTGTGCAGAACGGTTACGGAAAATACTGCATGGATATGGAGGTAAATGATATCTCGGCAATTCATTATCCCTGTCCCAGATACATTGAACAGCCGAGGAAAGAGCTGGTGGACCGCCTGACGGAGGCGGACAAGCAACTGATCCTTCAGGCGTTTGTGAAAAATAAGGAAGAACTGGAGCACCAGATTGCCGCTAGCAACAAGGTAGGGGATAAAATACTGATCCTTACGGATCCTCTGTGTACTTTGGATGTCAGAGAGAAGATATTCCGGGACGTTATCAAAATGTACGAAAAAGAGGGAAGTATTTTTATTAAGCCTCATCCCAGAGATGAACTGGATTACCGGAAATTGTTCCCGGAGTATCCGCAGTTCGATGCTACCGTGCCTATGGAAATGTTGAATTTCTTCCCGGGACTGAAGTTCAAAAAAGTAGTGGGAGTGCTGACAGAGGTGAAGGGGCTGCCCTTCGCGGAGGAAGCGGTGCGGCTGGGACCGGATTTCATGGATGCCTATGAAGATCCCCTGATCCACAGACAGAATGAACAGATCTGAGAAATGAAGAACCGGAGAACTGGAGAACTCTATGTTACAGATAATTAAGAAAATGAATGTCCTGCTGGACAAAAAACAGAAGAGAACCATGGTGGGGCTGATCATCCTCATGGTGATCAGTGCATTTTTACAGACCGCCGGTGTGGGTATGCTGGTGGAAGTCATGCAGATTGTCATTGATCCGGAGGCAGTACAGCACAGCCGGGTAGCGGAAGCCTGCTATGAGATCATGGGAGTGGAGAGTTATCGTACCTTTTCCATTATTGTCATGGTGCTTCTGATTCTGGTATTTGTGGTGAAGAATCTGTTTACTTATGTACAGCAGAAGCTGACATTGTCATTTGTCTATACGAACCAGTTCCGCACTTCCGAACGCATGATGCGCAACTATCTGCGGCGCGGCTATGAATTTTACCTGAATGCGGATACCGCAGTGGTACAGCGCAGTATCACTTCGGATGTCAATAATATGTATGCGCTGATCTTATCACTGCTGCAGCTGTTGTCCGATACGGTGGTATCTTTGTTTGTTATCACGTACTGCTTTATCTCCAGCGGGACCATGACGATTCTGATGGCAGTGGTATTGCTTTCTCTCATGTGGCTGATCAAGAGAGTGCTGAAGCCTGTCATGTATAAGGCGGGTAAGGACAATCAGGACTATTACAGTGGTCTGTTCAAATGGATCTCTCAGACGGTACAGGGGATCAAGGAAGTGAAGATCTCCGGCAAGGAACAGTATTTCGTATCCGAGTACCGGAAATGCGGCAAGGGCTATGTAGATGCCGTACAGCGTTACAGCCTGTACAATCAGGTACCGAAGCTGTTGATCGAGACCGCATGTGTTACCACTATGGTGGGGTATATGATCTTCCTGGTAGCTACGGGCGTACCTACGGAGAATATGCTGACCGTGTTCGGAACCCTGGCAGCGGCGGCACTGGTGCTGCTCCCCTGTGTGAACCGCATTAATAACCAGATCAATTCCATTGCTTATTTTGAGCCGTTTTTCATGGGAGTCAGCGATAATTTACAGGATGAGATCAACGGACAGAATACCGATATGTCCTTTGCTACCGACGAAGAGGAAAAGCTGGATGTAAAGGACAGCATTGAGATGAAGGATATTACGTATGCGTATCCCAACACAGAGCGTCTGATCTTTGACCACGCGGATCTGAAGATCCCGGTGGGGGCTTCGGTGGGTATCGTAGGTACTTCCGGCGCGGGCAAGAGCACCGTGGTGGATATATTGCTTGGTCTGTTAGAGCCCAGTACGGGTTACATCTATGCAGACGGTGTGAATGTGAAGGAGCCCGGTAATTATCGGAAATGGCTGAAAAATATCGGCTACATTCCGCAGATGATCTTCATGCTGGACGACACCATCCGCAAAAATGTGGCATTCGGTGTGCCCGAGGATAAGATCGATGAGAACAGACTGTGGGAAGTATTGAAGGAAGCACAGCTGGATGAATTTATAAAGACGCTTCCGGAAGGCTTAGAGACCGGTATCGGCGAGAGAGGCATCCGTCTCTCCGGCGGACAGAGACAGCGTATTGGTATTGCCAGAGCATTGTATAATGATCCGGAGGTACTGATCTTAGATGAGGCAACTTCCGCACTGGATAATGATACGGAAGCCGCCATCATGGAATCCATCAACAGACTGCACGGCCGTAAGACGCTGATCATTATCGCCCACAGATTACAGACCATCGAAAAATGTGATATTGTCTACCGGGTAGAAGACGGCAGAGCGAAAATCGAACGGGGAAGCTTATAAGCCTATGAGTAAAAAACTGAGCATCATCGTACCCGTCTACAATATGGCGGCGGAGGGAAAACTGAATTATTGTCTGGACAGCCTGGTGGGACAGACCATCCGGGGAATGTATGATTATGAGATTCTCTGCGTGGATGATGCTTCCACGGACGAATCCCTGGAGATCCTGTTAGACTATCAGAAGCGCTACCCGGAACTGATCTGTGTGATTCCGAATGAGGTGAATCTGCGCCAGGGCGGTGCGAAAAATGTGGGACTAAAAAACGCAGAAGGCGAATGGATCGGCTTCATCGACAGTGATGACTGGGTATCTCCGGATTATTATGAGAAGCTTCTGAAAAAAGCAGAGGAGACCGGAGCAGATCTGGTGGGCTGCGATTACAGCCTGGTGGATCATCATACCTTTACCGTTGGCAAAGTCATTGTCAACAATACTCCGGAGCAGACGGGGGAACTGACGAAGGAACAACACCGCAGCCTGTTCATGCGCCCGGGCAGTATGGTACTGAAGATTTATAAACACAGTGTGATCCGGGAGAATCATCTGGATTTCCCGGAACATATTTTTTACGAAGATAATTGTGCAGGCCCCTTATGGAGTCTGTACTTTCGACATTTTGAGAGAGTGGAGGAACCGTTGTATTACTATTACCAGCATGCGGTATCCACGGTGCATCATATCACGGAAGAAAAGTGCAGGGACCGTATGAAGGCGGCAGAGCTTTTATACACGGAATGTGAGAGAAGAGGGTTCCTTACGGAATATTCACAGGAGATCGAGTATCGTTATACGGAACTGTATTATGCCATTACCCTGTTCTCTTATATGGGAGGGGTAACACATCCTAAGCCGGCTTTTATCAGACAGCTCCGAAAGGGTGTGGAAGAACGTTTCCCTGAGTTTGCACAGAATCCCTACTATCTGGAGCACACAGGGGCACCGGAACAGAAGCTGATCCGGATGCAGAGCAGATCGGATCTTTTATTTTTTGTTTACTATCGTATGAAACAGTGGATCTGGAAGAAAAGAGGTAATTTATAATGCAGACAGCCGGTAAAGCAGTGGCGATCATAACCGCAAGAGGGGGGAGCAAACGGATCCCTCATAAAAACATCAAGGAATTCTGTGGAAAGCCGATCCTGGCTTATTCCATCGAAGCGGCACTGGCTTCGGGAGTATTTGACCGGGTCATGGTATCCACCGATGATGAAGAGATCGCAGAAGTCGCAAGGAAATATGGAGCAGAAGTTCCTTTCATGCGCAGTGAGAAGACGGCAAATGATTATGCCACTACGAAGGATGTGTTGGAAGAAGTGCTGGCGGAGTATGAAAAACGCGGGGAACATTTTGATACCTTGTGTTGTATCTATCCCACCGCTCCCTTTATTACACCGGATAGGCTGGCGGAAGCAATGCGCCTGTTGGAAGAAAAAAAGGGGGACACCCTGCTTCCGGTAGTACGTTTCAGCTTTCCGCCCCAGCGCTGCGTGGTACAGGATGAAGATGGGTATCTTAAGTTCAAATGGCCGGAATATCGTAACAGCCGTTCCCAGGATCTGGAACCCTATTATCATGATGCGGGACAGTTCTACTGTCTGCGGGTGTCGTCTTTCCTGGTCCAACAGAATCTGATCATGGAGAAAACGGTACCCATGGAGCTTCCGGAGACAGAGGTGCAGGATATTGACAATGAAGAGGACTGGAAACTGGCAGAGATGAAATATCATATGCTGGGGAAGGCTTGAGGATATAAAGTATGGGAGAAAAGGATCATCTTAAGATCAAAATCGGAAACCGTCTGATCGGAAGCGGGGAACCGGCATATCTGATCGCGGAAATGTCGGCCAATCATGCGGGGAGTATTGAACGGGCGAAGGAGATCATCCATGCCGCCAAAGAAAGCGGCGCGGACTGCATCAAGATTCAGACATATACGCCGGATACCCTGACAATTGATTGCCACAACAAATATTTTCAGGTGAATAACGGTACCTGGGAGGGTGAGAATCTCTACAGCCTCTACGGTAAGGCATATACCCCGTGGGAGTGGCAGCCCCAGCTTAAGGCAGAGGCGGACAAGGTAGGAATCGACTTTTTGTCCACTCCCTTTGACAATACCGCAGTGGATTTCCTGGAGGATATGGGGCTGGAATTCTACAAGATCGCTTCTTTTGAGATGATCGATCTGCCCTTGGTAGAGTACGTGGCATCGAAAGGAAAACCGATCATCATGTCCACCGGTATGGCTACCCTGGAGGAGATCCGGGAAGCTGTGGAGACGGTATATCACACCGGCAACAGACAGCTGGTGCTGTTAAAATGCTCCAGCGCTTATCCCGCAGACCCGGCGCAGATGTATCTGAGGACGATTACCGATATGCAGAAACGTTTCGACCTGCCCATTGGTCTGTCGGATCATTCCATGGGTTCCATGAGCGCAGTGACGGCAGTGGCTCTGGGGGCATCGGTTATTGAGAAGCATTTCTGCTTAAGCCGCGAGATCGAGAATCCGGATGCTTCGTTCTCCATGACACCGGAAGAATATAAGCAGATGGTGCAGGATATCCGTAATGTGGAGGCTGCCCTGGGAACACCGACGTATGGCGTGGAAAAACAGGAAGAGAGTAGCAGAGTGTTCCGCAGATCTATTTTTGTAGTGAAGGATATACCCGCAGGAGCAGAGCTTACGGAAGAAAATATCCGCATTATCCGTCCCGGTTACGGCATCAAGCCCAAATACTGGAAAGACGTCCTCGGCATGCGGACGGATCATGCCATGGAGAGAGGAACACCTCTTACCTTTGATGCCCTGGAGAAGGGCAGTATTCTGTTTTTGACCAATAATGCGAATACAGACGGTCTGTACCGGTGGCTGAAGGAGCAGGGAGAACAGGTATACCGGGTGGAGAATAAAGTAACGGCCCAGATGATCGCACAGATGAAGCCTTCTCTGATGATCAGCTTCAATTACCGCCATATCATTCCACAGGAGGTGCTGGATCTGATGCCCGGCAGAGTCATCAATCTGCATACCTCGTATCTGCCTTATAACCGCGGCTCCAGTCCGAACTTTTTCAGTTTCCTGGAGGATACGCCCAAGGGTGTGACCATTCACCTTATGAGTGCGGGACTGGATGAGGGGGATATTTTATGCCAGCGGGAACTGCATTTTGACGAAGAAAAGGAAACCTTTGCCTCCACCTACGAGGCACTGCTTCAGGAGATGGAGAAATTATTCCGGGAGAACTGGCATAAGATCCGGGAAGGCAGCATCATACCCGTGAAGCAGACGGGAACCGCTACTTATCACAGAATGAAGGATCTGGATGCTATCCGGGAAAAGGTGGATTTTGACTGGAATATGAAGATTGCCGATTTTAAAAGAGCTTATGAAAAGGCAATGGGGAAGGATAGAAACAGCTGATGAAGGTATGGATCCGCGCAGACGGCAATGAGCATATAGGAACCGGGCATGTGATGCGCTGCCTTGCCATTGCGGAGGCACTGGAGGCAGCAGGGGTACAGGTGTGCTTTGTCATGGCAGATGACGCAGCTGCAAAGCTGGTAAAAAGCAGAGGCAAAAAGGTAAGGATCCTGCATACCCGGTATGACAGCATGGAGGAGGAACTGCCTGTATTGACAGCTGTCATGGAAGAAGAACATCCCGATATGCTGCTGATCGACAGCTATTATGTCTCGGATGCTTATCTGGAGCGGCTGACGGAGCAGGTATGGACAGCCTATATTGATGATAAAAGCTTCCACTCTTATCCGGTGAACATGATCATCAATTATAATATATACGGGGACAGAGGCCTGTATCATCCAGAGCCGGCTTACAGTCTCATGGGAGCAGCTTATGCGCCTCTCAGACCGGAATTTCGTAATGTGGAATATCATGTAAGAGAACAGGCAGAGGCAGTTCTTCTGACCACCGGAGGAAGTGACCGCTATGATCTGGCGGGACAGATCCTGCGGGCAGTGCCGAAGGAGATACCTGTGGTATTTCATGTGGTCAGCGGAATCTTCAATCCGCATTATGATGAGCTGTGCCGTATGGCACTGGAGGATGATAGAATCCGGGTGCACCGTAATGTAAGTCGGATGTCGGAACTGATGAAGGAATGCGATATCGCCATAACGGCAGGCGGTTCTACCATGTATGAGCTTTCTGCCATAGGAGTTCCCATGATCAGTTTCTCTTTTGTGGATAATCAGGAGAAGATCGTAGAGACCTTTTATCAAAAGAAAATCACCTGTTACGGAGGAAATTACCTGACAGAAGGTGATCTTATGCCGGGGCGGATCGTGGAACATATGACGGAGCTGATGCAAAGCAGAGAACTGCGGGAACATTACAGTAGTCTGGAACGTCATCTGGTAGATGGAAATGGTGCCAGCAGGATCGCGGAGGAACTTTGCCGGGTTTATGAAGAAGATAGAATTTAGCAGAGTAAAAATGATATATAGTACGATTGCAGTCGTGATTTTCGTGGTACTGCTGTTGCTGCTTTTTCCGGGGGATCGTGAATATCAGAGGATTCCCTATGATGTGGTATTCCTGGGAGACAGTGTCTATGGACTGTGCCGGGATGAGACTTCCATTGCCGCAAAATTACAGGACAAGACGGGCTTAAAATGCTACAACGGCGGTCTCGGCGGAACGGTGCTTGGCAGAGCGGACGAAGAGAGAAGACTGGGATATACCAAGGATTCCATCTCCGCGGCGGGATTGGTGAGATCTTTTGCAGTGAAGGATTTCGGTGTGCAGCGGACGGTTCATATCCGGGAATCTGCAACGGATTATTTTGAAGATACCCTGGGAGACCTGGGACAGATCGATTTTGATCAGGTGAAGATCCTGTTCATCGGGTCGGGACTGAATGACTATCACTCGGGCAATCCCATCGAATCCACGGCGGATCCGTATCATCCCTATGATGAATATACTTACTGCGGCGCCATCCGCAGTATTGTAAAAGAGCTGCGGGAAGCGTACCCGGACCTGCGCATCATTTTCATTACGCCACCTTACACCTGGTATACAATACCGGAGCTCACCTGTGAGGAATATGATCTGGGAGGCGGTGTGCTGGAGGATTATGTGAACGCGGAGATCGGGCTTTGTCAGGCTTTGGACGTGGAAGTGATCGATATTTATCATAACTATTATCCTCATGAGACCTGGGACGACCTGTATCTGTATACGGATGATGGACTGCATCCCAACGAGGCAGGCAGAGAGAAGATCGCACAGACCATCGCGGAATACTTGGACAACTATTCAGAGCCATGAAATATTTACAGATGGGCGTCGAATGCTGGCATTCGTAAGAACAGCTGAAAATATTTCTTTGGCGAAGTAGCTTCCATGAACAAAAGGAAAGCACCGCAGGTGCGGTTTTGTGAATGGAGCTCTGAATAGTTGAATTAAGGAGAATAGAACATGAAAACACCCTGGGAATTTTTGCAATATAGCAGGAATAAGATCAAAAATACTTGGAAAATTGCATTTGTATCGGCATTCGTCATCGGTCTGCTGATCCATCTTCCCGTGATGCTGTCGGATATTCCGAATCATGACGGACTGAGCAGCATGTATTTTGATCAGAATATGATCACGTCCGGACGTTGGTTTCTAACGGTGGCATGCGGATTTTCCTCTTATTTTACGATCCCGTGGGTCATTGGGCTGATCGGCATGGTGTGGCTTTCCCTTGCATCGGTGGTGTTGACGGAGACTATGGAACTTGAGGATCCGTTGACCATTATCGGTGTCAGCGGACTGCTGGTATCTTTTCCGGCACTGGCGTCTACCTTTGCCTATGTATTTACCATGGACGGTTATATGATGGCACTGTTTCTGGCGGTGCTTTCGGTGCTTTTTACCAAAAAATATAAAAAAGGCTGGATCCTCGGAGGCGTATGCCTTGCCTTCAGTATGGGAATCTACCAGGCGTATCTGCCGTTTGCCATTTTGCTGTGCGTATATGTGATCCTGCTCTTTTTTATGGAGGAGCACGGTGTGAAGGAAAAGGTACAATATACATTGCGCTATCTTGGCATGGGAATTGCCGGAGCGGTATTGTATTATGTGATTCTGCAGATTTTGTTAAAACTGCAGGGCAAGGTACTGGATACCTATCAGGGCATCAATTCCATGGAACAGGGAGGTTCCGGGCAGGGAATGCTCACCACCTTAAAAGGAATGTATTATGATTTTCTGGCATTTACGCTGCATGGCGATGTGCTGGTGAACAATATTTTTTCCTTCGCAGCATGCGCGGTACTCCTGCTCTCGGTGCTATTTTTACTGGTGAGAAGGATGTTTCAAAGAAAATGGTGGAAGAATCCGGTATTTTTCGTTATAATAATTCTGTTGGCGGTGGGACTGCCGCTGTTAACAAATGTGATTTTGATCATTTCCCCGAATCTGACCTATCATCTGCTCATGCGATATCAGTGGGTATTATATCTGATCCTTATGCTTGGATTTACGGACAGATATGCGGGTGAGAATGGAAAAGCGGACATCGGTATCCGTTGGGCGGCACTGCTTGCTGCCTGGATCCTGGTGTTCAATTACGGAGTATCGGACAACATCGGGTACTCGAATCTGGAGAAAAAATATGAGAAGACTTATGCGTACTGTGTCCGTCTGTTAGACCGGATCGAACAGACCCCCGGCTATTATCAGGGGATTCCCGTGGCAGTGGTGGGCGTTATCGGTTATGATGAATTCCCCACGACGGATATTACGGGAAAAGTCACGGACGGCATGATCGGGTTAAGCGGTGATTATCTGATCTATAAGGGAGCGGATTACCAGGCGTTTATGAAGAATTATCTCGGCGCTACCCTGAACTTTTTAGATCCGGATACCGTTGGCGAGATCTATATGACACAGGAATACATTGACATGGATACTTTCCCGGGGGCAAACTCCACGAAAGTAGTGGACGGCATCCTCTATGTCAAGACAGAGAACTGCGGAAGGGATTAAGTATGGCTTTATTATCAATTGTCTTACCGGCATACAATGAGGAACAGAATATTGCAAATACGGCAAAAGTGCTGGGAGACCTGCTGGATGCGAACGGAATCGATTACGAGCTGGTATTTATCAGTGACGGATCGAAGGACGGAACCTTTGAACGGATACAGGAATGTGCCGCACAGAATCCGAGAGTGCGGGGAGCGGAATTTTCCCGGAACTTCGGAAAAGAAGCCGGTATTTTCGCCGGACTGGAACTGACCACGGGAGACGCCGTGATCGTGATGGATTGTGACTTACAGCATCCCCCTGAGGTGATCCCCTTAATGTGGGAGAAATGGCAGCAGGGAGCAGAGATCGTGGAGGGCATCAAGTCCGACAGAGGACGGGAGAGCCTGGGATATAAGCTGTCCGCGGGACTTTTCTACAAGATCATGAGTAAACTGATCAAGATGGACATGAATGCTTCTTCGGATTTTAAGCTTTTAGACCGGAAAGTGGTACAGGTGCTTTTGGAGCTGCCGGAGAGAAATACTTTCTTCCGGGCATTGACCTTCTGGGCTGGATTTAAGACCGAGACCGTGGAATACGAAGTGCAGGAGCGCAAATACGGACAGAGCAAGTGGTCCTTCTGGAGCCTGATGAAGTATGCGATCACGAATGCTACTTCTTTCAGTACATTACCCCTGCAGCTGGTGACGATCATGGGAATGATATCCATATTTTTCAGTGTGATCCTGGCGATCCAGACGCTGGTGCGTTACCTGATGGGTACAGCCGTGGAAGGATTTACCACGGTGATCCTGTTGATCCTGATCATTGGCGGATTCCTGATGCTGAGCCTGGGGATCATCGGACATTATATTGCAAGAATCTATGAAGAAGTCAAGGGCAGACCGAAATATATCATCAGTCATGTGACGGCAAATGTGCCGCAGACAGCAGTAGGAAGCTGGAAGAGAGAGCACAGAGCAGAGCAGAATATATAAAAATACAGCTGGAACAGCGGAAAAGAGGATGTATTATGGTAGATATCAAGTTTAATGTACCGCCTTATGTGGATAAAGCAGCGGATTATATTCAGGAATGTGTAAAAAATCAGAAGATCTGCGGTGACGGTGAATATACAAAAAAATGTAATGCCTGGATCGAGGAGAGAACGGGAACCGGCAAATGTCTGTTGACCACTTCCTGCACCCATGCAACAGAGCTGGCGGCACTTCTGTGTGATATCAAGCCCGGGGATGAAGTGATCATGCCCTCTTATACTTTTGTATCCACAGCGGATGCTTTCGTACTCCGTGGTGCGGTACCGGTGTTCGTGGATATCCGCCCGGATACCATGAACATTGATGAGACACTGATCGAGGATGCCATTACGGAGAAGACGAAAGCAATCGTGCCGGTACATTATGCCGGCGTGGCATGCGAGATGGACACGATCATGGACATTGCAAGACGTCACAATCTGAAAGTGGTAGAGGATGCAGCCCAGGGAATCATGTCCACCTATAAGGGAAAAGCACTGGGAACCATCGGTGATTTCGGCGCTTACAGTTTCCATGAGACGAAGAATTACAGCATGGGAGAGGGCGGTGCTCTGCTGATCCGTGATCAAAAGGATGTGGAAGAAGCAGAGATCATCCGTGAAAAAGGAACCAACCGCAGCAAATTCTTCCGCGGTCAGATCGATAAATATACCTGGGTGAATTACGGATCCTCCTATCTGCCCAGTGATATGAACGCAGCTTATCTCTATGCACAATTAGAGATCGCCGATGAGATCAACGAAGCCAGACTTGCCTGCTGGAACCGTTATTATGATCAGCTGCTGCCGTTAAAGGAAGCAGGGAAGATTGATCTGCCTGTTGTACCGGAAGGCTGTGTACACAATGCCCATATGTTCTATATCAAGGCGGGAAATCTGGAGCAGAGGACCAGATTTATCAGCTATATGAAGGAGAACGGGGTACTTACGGTATTCCATTACATTCCGTTACACACGGCACCTGCAGGACTGAAGTTCGGACGTTTCCACGGAGAAGACCGCTTTACGACGAAGGAGAGTGAGCGTCTGGCACGACTTCCCATGTACTATGGACTGACACTGGATCAGGTGGATTTCATCTGTGGACTGATTAAAAACTTTTTTGAATTAGAGGAGCAGTAAGATGCAGAAAGCATGCAGAGCGCTTGCGGAGACTGCAGGCAGATTTCTGTTCATAGGCATCTCAGTACAGATCGTACTGGGAATCTGTTGGATGATCAGATCCTTTGGCATCTTCCCGGAATTCGGGGACAGCTATCTGTGGCTTGCGGCCGCAGGGACGTTTGTGTGTGATGACTACATGGGGATCGGATACCCTCTTTTTCTGATGCTTGCAAAAGGGATAGAAGCTGTAAGCTCTATCCCTTATACTTTTTTTGTTTACACGGTACAGATTTTGTTTGCATTTTACAGCGGTGTGGTATTTTTACGTTCCTTTGGCGGTACAGCGAAAAAATGGTTCCCGGTCTGGGGAAGCCTTGGACTTCTGACATATCCGTTTGCCATGCAGTGCCATCTGGCAGTGCTGCCGAATTCTGTGGGATATTCCTGTCTCTTAATGGAACTGGCAGTACTGATCAGATTTTTACGTGAGGATAAAGCGGAGGAAAAATTACCGCTGAAAAAGTTGTTCATTGCAGGAATCTGGTGGGCACTCAGTACGCTGTTCGTAGTGGAAAACAGGTATCTTGGACTGGTACCGCTTGTGGTGGTGTGGATCCTGCACCTGATCCGTATCCGGCAGCTCGGAAAACAGAGAGTGGGCAGAGAGTTATTGCTGCTTGCGGCAATGGCAGGCATTTTGTTCACAGTGGTACCGTTATGGCAGACCACAGGCAGCTACGGCAGAGCGGAGAATACGTTAAGTGCTGCAATGATGCGCAGATTTACCTGGACACATATGAGGGAAGAAGAGGAATACGACGCATATCCGGAGGAACTGCGGGAACAGATGACCTGGAAGGAATTTAAAGCAGCCGGGTATTATGCCGGAACCATGGACTCTGAGATACAGAAAAACATAGAGGATGCCCTGGGCAGCGAGGATGCGCAGAAGCTGTTCCGGAAGTATGCCGTATACGGACTAAAGACATATCCATCCGACAATATACACCAGATCGTCTGGGACATGGCAGGGTATGTGATGCCATCTACACTTTTGCAGATGTTTTTGGATGGAAGAGGATATGATACCTTTTCCGGCAGAAATGTAGACATTATGATGACAGGAGACCTGAAGCTGACAAATGACCTGTTAAAATACAGCAGCTGGTGGTTCCTTGTGGGAATTATTGCGACTGCTCTTGTGGTGATATGCCGGGGATCTTATAAAAAAGATGGAAAACGGTGCTTTTTGGAGATATTTCTTTTATGCGCAGTAACGGCACTTTGTATGGTCTTATGGTATACCATGCAGGATGCGGGATGCTGGGATTATAAGAACGGACTGCTTCCCGGAATGCTGTGGCTAGTGGGAATGATCTTAAGTGTCGGAAAGGAGGAACCATGACAGAACGCAGAAGGGCGCAGAACTGGTTTTTTCTGGGAATACTTGCAGTGCTGGTAATGGGGATTCCGTATATCATTTTGGGACAGGATGCCATCTTCGTCTATCATGATCAGCTGGATGGAGAGGTGATCGCATATCTTCTGAAGGCAAGACACCTCTGGGATGGCAGCGGTATTCTGCCGGAATTTATGAACGGTGCGGCGAAGACGGCACTGACCCTGCCGGCACCGGCGTGCGTTCTGTTGTACCGGTGGCTGCCTGCGTGGGCGGCACTTGCCTGCATGCAGGTGATCGGAAGCCTGACAGGCTATGTGGGAATGTTCTTACTGATCCGGCATGTGGCAAGAAGCGAGGAAAGACTGTCTCACAGACAGGGAATGATGGCTTTCGTTGCCATGGCGGTGGGATGCCTGTATGCGTATGTGCCGTTTTTGCCGGTATATGGCTTGTCTCAGTATGGACTGCCGCTGTTATTATACTGCGTGCTCCGGCTGGGAGAAGCGGACGGTAACAGAAAGATCTATATTGCAGCTTATTCGTATGTGATCTTTTTTGGCGTAAATTCGTCACTGGTGCTTGCGGGATTCGCCGTGCTGGGGATCTGGGCGTTGTGGGAAGTGATTACCCTTCTGCGCAGACGGTTTCGGGCAGGGCAGGGAATTGGCTGGCTGCTTCTTTTGGCGGTGTATTTATTGGAAAACGGAGCCCTTTTACAGGAAATTTTCGGCGGCGTGGGAGCAGTTTCCCATAAAGCGGAATATAGCTTAGCTCCGGTAGCTTTTTGGGGACAGCTGTGGACGAATCTTTTGCAGGGAGGACAGCACAGCGTGGATTATCACCGGTGGATCTTAGTTCTGGCAGTATGCTTTGTGATAGTGACAGGGATCCGCCTGGGAATATCTGCCGGGGATAAAAAATCCGTAACCGGACTGGAAAAGGCACTGTTTTTATCCTGCGGCGGCATTTTATTGTTTGCCTTCGCGGCGGCTGTCTGGGACAGCGGCGTAGGGGTTGGTATCCGCTCGGGGCTTGGAGCGTTGAAGGGCTTCCAGGCGAACCGGGTGCTGTGGCTGAGCCCCTGTCTGTGGTATTTTGCCCTTGGCTGCTGTCTGCTGATGGTAGTGAAATATCTTCCAGACAAGCAGGAGACGGCAAAAAGCGTAAGAAAATGGCTGGCAGCAGGAGAAATGTTACTGGCTGTGGGAGTGACACTTCTTACGGCAGCGCAGGTCCTGCCGGAGAGTAACTTAAAGCCGAATGTGCAGAAAATGTTACACGCAGACTACGGCGCCATGAGTTTTCGGGATTATTATGCTGTGGGTGTGTTAGAGCAGGTGCAGCAGTATATCCGGGACAATTTTGCAGAAGAACCGGAGGATTACCGGGTGGTAAGCTTAGGGATCGATCCGGCGGCAGCGCTGTATCATGGCTTTTACTGCCTGGATGGGTATTCTAACAATTATGATCTGGCTTATAAGCACCGCTTCCGCGAGATCATTGCACCGGAACTGGACAAAAGTGAGTATCTGACAGAGCAGTTCGATGGCTGGGGCAACCGCTGTTATTTGTACAGTGCGGAATGTCCGGGGTATTATACGGTACAGAAGGGCGGTTTCTATTTTCAGAATTATGAGATCAATGCACAGAGCCTGAAGGAACTGGGCGGACGGTATCTGCTGTCAGCGGCGTACATTGATCATTGCGAAGATACGGGGCTTAAGCTGATCCGGGAAGATCCCTTCGAGACAGAGGACAGTTATTACCGGATCTATCTCTATCGCGTTATGGAATAAAAAAGTCTGACGATGGATCGGACATAAGACAGGTATAGGAATATGAGTGAAACGAGCAGATGGAAAAAAATCCTGCCGGAGCTTCTGGCAGTTATACTGTGTCTGGGAGTGCTGTGTGTGGGGGTAAGCCTTAAAGAAGGCTACCATATGGACGAACTGTTAAGCTTCGAACTGGCGGATGCCAGGTACAATCCATGGATTGTTCCCACCCAGCCGGAGGGACGTCTGGCAAAATTCGTGCGGGAAGAGATACAGGGAGACAGCTTTGGTGAGACCCTGATGAATTTGAAAAGTACGGTAACGGATGTACTGAAGAACCGCGGCAGCAGTAAACTGTTATCTTACAAGGCGGATGTCTATGAGGAGCCGGTCTGGATCACTTCCGGGCAGTTTCGGGATTATGTAACAGTGGATGGTAGTGATGCGTTTGACTACCTGTCGGTGTATTTTAATGTGAAGGATGACAATCATCCGCCGGTGCATTTTATGCTGTTGCATACTATGAGCTCCCTGTTCTCTGGGACTTTGTCACCGTGGCTTGGATGTACGATCAATCTGATCTGTGTGGGGATCACATTATGGCTGCTGCTTCGGTTGGGAAGACAGCTTTCGGAGATTTTGGGTATGGAAGAGCAGGGAAGACTTTTGGGGATCCTTGCAGTATTACTGTACGGACTCAGCACGGGAGCACTGGCTTCTGTTCTGCTGATCCGCATGTACTGCCTCTTATCCTGTCTGTGTGTGGCACTGCTTTCCATGCATGTGGAGAAATGGAAGGAACATGGATTTGACCGGAGTAATAAGGGACTCATTGCCATTACGGTGCTGGGATTTCTGACCCAGTATTTTTTCCTGTTCTATTGTATTCTGCTGGCGGCGGTGACGGCAGCGGGACTTTTATGCAGTAAAAGAATGCGGGAATTATGGATATATATTCGCTCCATGGTAGTGGCAGCGGTGATCGGACTGGTGTTGTTCCCCTTTGCGATAGGCGACGTATTTTCCAGCGGAAGAGGTGTGGAAGCTCTGGACAATCTGACTTCCGGATTTGCCGGATACGGAGCGAGACTGCTTGCTTTTGCGAGGATTCTGGCAGACCGGACGGTGGGAGATCTGTTACTCGGGGCAGGCTGCGCCACGGCAGTAGTTTTGGCAGTGGTACTGTGGTATCGCAGACACAGAGGACAGGAGCTAAGTATGTCCCGGGAGGTCAGGGGGATCCTGTGCATGCTCATCATTCCGGTGGTGGGGTATTATCTGCTGGCATCCCGGATGTCACCGTATCTGGTGGACCGGTATGTGATGCCCATGTTTCCTATGATTGCGTTACTCTTCGCGCTTCTTTTATGTTGCCTGGGGAAGAGACTTGCCAAGACTTCCGGCTGGAAGGAACGTTTAGTAGGCATTGGGCTGATGGCTCTGATTATTGTAGTGCAGGGACTGCGCCTTGCATCCTATGACGGAGAATACCTCTATCGGGGATATGGGCAGCAGGAACAGCTGGCGGAAGAGTATGCGTCACTTCCCTGTATCTGCGTCTATGCCGGTGTGGGATATTATGAGAATCTGCCGGAGTTTATGTACTACGACAGGACACTTTTGGTGACGGCGGAGGAACTTGCAGAGCGGAAGGATGTGGATTCGCTCCGAATGCTGGACCGGGTAGTGGTACTGATCAAACCAGGGGTTGAGGAAGAGACGGTTTCTTCGGTCCTACGGGAGAGATACGGCATGGAACCGGAGGAGACGCTGTTTTCCGAAGGGGTGCACGGAGATAATATTTATCTGTATGTAAGATAGCAGAGAACGGAAACGAGGGTGAAAAATGATCGTAGTTCGCTTGTTGTGGCTTGCGGTGCTGGTGTTGGTCCTGCCTGTGTGCGTGGGAAACTGCTTTGCAGGTGTGGATAAACCTCATAAAAATATAGTATTCCTGTGGACCAGCGGGCAGATGCTGTTGTGGGCAGGATTTCAGGTGATCTGTGTTCCGGTGATCCTTACGGAGGGAAGACTGGAGAAGGTAGTGCTATGGTATGGCGTTTATATCACAGGACTGTTAGCGGTGTCTGCAGTGCTGTGGTTTCGTAACCACAAAGAACCCAAAGCAGTGTGGACGCAGAAGCCGGACCGGGAAGCGGTCATATTGTGGGTGATCTTTGGAGTGCTTTTATTACTCCAACTGGTACTGGCAGTGGTTATGGTCTACAATGACGGAGATGATGCTTATTATGTGGCAATCTCCACAGCGGCGCAGGAGTCGGGCAAAATGTATCAGAAGCTTCCTTATACCGGTATGAGCACGGAACTGGATGTGCGGCACGGACTGGCACCTTTTCCCATCTGGATCGCCTGGCTTTCTCAAATGACGGGAATTGCCACGGTGACAGTGGCGAAGACCCTGCTTCCGGTTGCACTGATCTCTATGACCTATGGCGTATTTTATCTGATCGGCAGTAGAGGGCTGTCCCAGGGGAAGAATCTGCCGCTGTTTTTGATCTGCACGGAAGTACTGGTTTTATTTGGAGATTATTCTTTTTACACCGTGGAGAATTTTATGATCGCCAGGAGCAGACAGGGAAAAGCAGCGTTGGGCAGTATTCTGATCCCTATGATCTTCTTCCTGCTGTTAATTTTGTTTCGCAGACTGCAGGAGAAGCAGAAGATTACGGTGGGATTCTGGATCCTTTTAACTGCAGTCATGACATCCTGCTGTCTTGCCAGTACCATGGGAGCATTGCTTGCATGTATGCTGGTGGGAGTTGCCGGAATCTGTGGGGCAATTGCCTATCAGAACCGGAAGCTATTGCTGCCCTTAGCGGCCTGCTGCGTGCCCTGTATCATCTATGCGGGGATGTATCTGGTATTAGGGTAGCCGGTGCTAGGGTAACCGGTATTAGGGTAGCTGGTATTAGGGTAGCTGATATTAGGGTAGCCGGTGCTAGGGTAACCGGTGCTAGGATAACCGGTGCTAGGGTAGCCGGTGCTAGGATAACCGGTGCTAGGATAACCGGTATTAGGGTAGCCGGTATTGGGGTAACCGGTATTAGGGTATCTGGTATTAAGTAATCGGAAGGTAAGACCGGAGTCGGAGGATAGAAATGGAAGCTTTGAAGCTGTTTCAGGAATATATGGGAACGGGGCTGATCATGATCTGGTTCCTGATAAGTCTGTTGTATCTGTGGCTTACGGAGAAGCGAAAGCACATCCGTGTGATGTTTCTCTATGTGCCCCTGGTGTTATTATTTGTTTTTTTTAACCCCCTTGTGGCGAAGCTGGTATCGGGGCTGGCAGACGGGGAGATCTATTACCGGATTCTGTGGCTTTTGCCGGTGACTCCGGTGATCGCCTATGCGGCGGTGGATTTCTGCGGCAAACTTGTCGGATATAGGAAATACGTGGGGATAACGGCAGCGCTGATTCTGTTCATGCTATCCGGAAGCCTGATCTATCGGAATCCCTATTTTCAGAAAGCGGAAAATGTGTATCATGTACCAACAAGTGTGGTGGATATCTGCGATGCCATTGAAGTCCCCGGCAGAGAAGTTATGGCGGTATTCCCCGGAGAACTGTTGCAGTATGTGCGGCAGTATTCTAATGTGGTGTGCATGCCTTACGGACGGAATATCGTCGTAAGCAAATGGATCGTACAGAATGATCTGTATGATGTGATGGAGCAGGAGACCATAGATGCTGCAGAACTGGCAGAACTGGCACGGGAAGAGCAGTGTGCGTATATTATCCTGCCGGAGTCGAAGAACCTGGTGGGAAGATTGCAGGACCAGGAGTATGAAGAATTCGGAAGAATGCACGGGTATGTTATCTACAAGGATGCTACTGTGGATTTGTACTATTTTCTGCGAGAGTAAATTGAGAGTTAGTGAAGAAATGCTATCGAATCCCCGTAGCCCGCATTGGGGCTAAGAACCGCAGACCCGCTTCCGCTTCGGACGCAGACTGTAGCGGTACATAAGCGAGGACAATACCCTCGCTAAGTACCGACGGCTGCTTAGAGTCTGCTTGTCCTTACCCCAACTGCAGGCTACTGGT